>NZ_JBHSQK010000005.1:0-234569 GCF_042658055.1 Pseudonocardia lutea | reverse complement strand
CGGCGAGACGCCGGGATCGACGGACCGCGCGGCCGCCAGGGCGCGGGCCGAGAGGTACACGTTGATCATGTGGTCACCTCCGTTGGTGGCGATGCATTCCCAACGCACGGGCCGCGAAACGGAGACGGGCCACGGGCCGAGCGGTCCGTCCGGTGTGGCGAGCGGGTCGGCGCCGCGGTGTGCGCGGTGACGGCCGCGCGGTCGTCCGCCCGCCGGTCCGGCAGACTGCCCCCCGTGACCCAGCCGAGCACCGACTCGTTCCCCCGCCTGCACGCCCGCACCCGCCGGTTCACCCTCGGCGCCCCGCGCGGCGTCACGGTCTCGCCGGACGGCGGCCGGGTCGCCTTCCTGCGCAGCCGCGGCGGGACCGACCCGGTGACCTGCCTGTGGAGCCTGGAGGTGGCGACGGGCGAGGAGCGGCTCGTCGCCGACCCCCGCGAGCTCGACGACACGGACGTCGAGGACGTGCCGGCCGAGGAGCGGGCCCGGCGCGAGCGGGCCCGGGAGCAGGCCGGCGGCGTGGTCGGGTACGCGACCGACCGCGCGCTGACCCGCGCGGTGTTCCCGCTGTCCGGCAATCTCTACCTGGCCGAGTTCGCCGGGGGGCTCACCCCGCGGCTGATCGAGACGGACGGCGCGGTGATCGACCCGCGGCTCGACCCCACCGGCGCGCGGATCGCGTTCGTCTCCGGCGGCGCGCTGCACGTGCACCTGATCGCCGCACGCACCACCCACACCCTGCTGACGCCCGAGGCCGACGAGGTGACCTACGGCCTCGCGGACTTCGTCGCCGCCGAGGAGATCGACCGGATGCGCGGCCACTGGTGGTCGCCGGAGGGCGACCGCCTCGTCGTCGCACGGGTCGACGAGGCGGCCGTCCCGGTGTGGCACATCGCCGACCCGGCCAACCCGGAGCGCACCCCGGCGGCCGTCCGCTATCCCGCGGCGGGCACGACGAACCCGGCGGTGTCGCTCGAGGTCGTCGGGCTCGACGGGGCCCGCACGCCGATCGTGTGGGACGTCGAGCGGGACGAGTACGTGGTCGACGTCGTGTGGGACGACCGGGGTCTGTTCGTGGTCGTGCAGCCGCGCGACCAGAAGGCGCTGCGGATGCTCGCCGTCGACCCGGTCACGGGCGCGACCACGCTCGTCGACGAGGAGACCGACCCGGTGTGGGTCGACGCCACGCCCGGGCTGCGGGTGCACACCGCCTCCGGCGCGCTCGTGAAGCTGGCGCACCGGGACGGGGCGCACCGCGTGCTGGTGGACGGCGAGCCGGTCACCCCGCCGGAGATCCAGGTCCGGGGCCTGCTCGACGTCGACGGCGACACGCTGCTGATCAGCGGCTCGACCACGCCCGCCGCGGTACGGCTGTGGACCTGGACCGCGACGGCCGGCCTGGTGCCGGCGTCGCCCGAGGAGGGCGTGCACTCCGGCCGCCTCGCCGGCGGCACGCTCGTGCGGGCCTCCACCGACCTCACGTCGGCGACGGTGACCACCGTGCGGGCCGGGGAGGTCGAGCGGGAGATCGTCTCGCACGCCGCAGACCCCGGGCTCGGCCTGCGGATCTCCCTGCACCGGGCCGGGGAGCGCCGGCTGCAGACCGCGCTGCTGCTGCCCTCCTGGTGGGAGCCCGGCACGCCGCTGCCCGTGCTGATGGACCCCTACGGCGGGCCGCACGGCCAGCGCGTCTACGCCGCCCGCAACCCGCACCTGACCAGCCAGTGGTTCGCCGAGCAGGGCTTCGCCGTGGTCGTCGTCGACGGGCGCGGGATGCCCGGCCGCGGCCCCGGGTTCGAGCGGGCGGTGCACCTGGACCTCGCCCGGCCCGTGCTGGAGGACCAGATCGACGCGCTGCGCGCCCTCGCCGTCGAGAACCCGGACCTGGACCTCACCCGGGTCGGCATCCGCGGCTGGTCCTTCGGCGGGTTCCTCGCCGCCCTCGCGGTGCTGCGCCGGCCGGACGTCTTCCACGCCGCGGTCGCGGGCGCCCCCGTCACCGACTGGGAGCTCTACGACACCCACTACACCGAGCGCTACCTCGGCCGTCCGGACGTCGAGAAGGCCGCCTACGAGCGGTCCTCGCTCCTGGCCGACGCCGCCGCCCCGGCCACCGAGGACCGGCCGAACCGGCCGCTGATGATCATCCACGGGCTGGCCGACGACAACGTGGTCGCCGCGCACACCCTGCGGCTGTCCTCGGCGCTGCTGGCCGCGGGGCGCCCGCACCAGGTCCTGCCGCTCTCCGGCGTCACGCACATGACACCGCAGGAGGTCGTGGCCGAGAACCTGCTGCTCCTGCAGGTGCGGTTCCTCCGCGACGCCCTGGGGGTGCCCGCGCCGCCGGCCTGAGCGCCCGGCCGCTGCGGCGACGGGAACCGGTGGACCGTCCCCGTCCCGAAGGAGCGTCGGCCTCCGGGACCGAGGGGTTCTCAGTCGTGCGAGACGTGGTGGGGCGTCTCGTCCTCCGCCCGGACCCCCTCGCCGCGGGTGTCCGGGGCGTCGGGGTCCGGGGCGCCGACGCCGTCGGCCCGGCGGCGCTCGTTGCGCAGGTCGTGGATGCCCACACCCAGCGCGACGAGTGTGGTCAGCACGGCCACGCCCAGCGCGCCGGCGATCGCGGCCCGGTAGGACTCGCCCGCGGCGCCCAGCACGCCGTAGAACACCCCGGCGACCACGGCGGTGCCGACCGCCGCGCCGACCCGCTGACCGGTCTGGAGGGCCCCGCCCGCCGACCCGGCCATCCGCACCGGCACGTTGCGCAGGGTCATGGTGATGTTCGGGGAGATCACGAAGCCGCCGCCGATCCCGCCGACGAGCAGCGCGGGGGCCGCGGCGAACCCGGCGCTCTCGCCGGGGACCAGCACGAGGACGGCCGCCGTCGCGGCGATGCCCACCCCGACCAGCGACAGCCCGAACACCGTGAGCCGGCGCCCGAAGCGCTCGACGAGCCGCCCGGCCACCACCGCCGACCCGGCCGACCCGACCGCGAACGCGGTGACCGAGAGCCCGGACTGCAGCGGGGTGTAGCCGAGGCCGGCCTGGAAGAACTGCGCGAACACGATCCAGACGCCGGAGAACCCGGTGAAGTAGACGAGCCCGAGCAGGGCGCCGGGCGCGTACCCGGAGGTCTCGGTGACCAGCCGGATGTCGAACAGCGGCTCGGCGCCGTGCCGCACCTCCCGGCGCTCCCACCACAGGAACACCGCCCCCAGCACCGCGCCGATCGGGAACAGCCACCACAGTTCCCGGACGCCGCCCGACTCCGCCTGCACGAGCGGGAGCAGCAGGGCGAGCACCGCCCCGCCGAGCAGCAGCGCGCCGGTCCAGTCGATGTGCGGGCGCTCGCGGGACTGCGCGCTCGGGAGCAGCCGCGCCGCGAGGACCACGGCGAGCACGCCGATCGGGACGTTGACGTAGAAGATCCACCGCCAGCCGTCGGGCTCGCCGAACGCCGCGAGCAGCAGGCCGCCCACGATCGGTCCCGCCGCCGTCGAGATCCCGACCGTGGCCCCGAAGAAGCCGAACGCCCGCCCGCGCTCCGCCCCGCGGAACAGGCTCTGGATCAGCCCGGAGTTCTGCGGCGCGAGCGACCCCGCGGCGAAGCCCTGCAGCAGCCGGGCGACCACGAGCAGCTCGATCGTGGGCGCCGCCCCGCACAGCGCACTGAACGCCACGAACGCGGTGAGCGCGATGAGGAACATCCGGCGCCGGCCGAAGGCGTCGCCGAGCCGCCCCGCCGGGACCAGCGCGAGGCCGAAGGTCAGCGCGTACCCGGAGACCACCCACTGCGCGCCGGCCGGGTTCGTGGCGAGCCCCTGCTGGATCGACGGCAGCGCCACCGAGACGATGCTGACGTCGAGCAGGGTCATGAACCCGGCGGCGAGCGTGACCCACAGGGCCCGCCACCGGCGCGGATCGGGGGTGTGGTCCTCCTCGGTCCCGCGGCGGACCGGGGCCGACGTCATGAGGGCGAGCCGGGGACGTGCGGACGGACGGGCTGGGAGCGGTCGGGCACGGCGTCCGACGCTACGCCCGGCCCCGCCGTCCCGCCCGCTGGACGTCCCGGGGATCGCCTGGTGGACGAGCGGGTGGCTGCCGCCGCTCAGCTCGGCCCGACGACGTCCCCGACCCGGACCGTGCCGCCCGCGGCGACGTCGGCGTAGGCGCCCGCGCAGGCCCAGGTCCCCATGCCCGGGATGCTGCGCCGGTTCACCCGGGCGATCGTCCGCAGGGTGTCCCGGTCCTCGGGCAGGCCCTCCTGCGCCAGGGTCGTCATCACGCAGCGCATGGTCGGCATGGTCACCGTGATCCGGGCGTCCCCGACGGCCAGGGTCTCGCCGACCCAGCCGTCCTCGACGAAGCCCGGGCCCTCCCCCGTGTCCAGCAGCAGGTTCGGCCGGTAGCGGCGGACGTCGAACACCGAGCCGGGCGCGGCCTCGGCCAGCGCCGCCAGCGTCGACCCGGTCATCAGGTGCAGCACGCCGAGGTCGAGGAAGGAGTCGGTCGGGGTGAGCCCGGCGGTGCCGATCCGGCTGACCGGCTCGCCCTCCGCGCTGTGCTCGACGGTGGTGTCGTCGATGAACGACTGCGGCGCGAGGCCCTCGATCTGCGGCCACTGCTCCTCGAACTCCGCACCGGCGGCCGGGTCGGCGGAGAGCACGACCGCGCGGCCGAGCAGGTCGGACAGGGCCGCGTCGAGCCCGGGCCCGTCGCTGCGCAGGGTGCGGCCGTCGGGGAAGGTGACAGCGACCGGCGGCGGGGCCGCGTCGGCCTCGGGCTCGGCGAGGAAGGTCGCGCGGCAGCCGAGCAACGCGCCCCACTTGCGGGGGTACTTGGCGCTGGCGACCGTGCCGTCCTCGGCGTCGACCACGGCATAGGCGCGGTCGCCGAGGGCGCCGCCGGGCAGCAGGGCGAGCGTGTCGACCCGCTCCCCCTGCATCGACTTGACGGGGAAGCGGTGGAGCGCGGAGATCGTCGCCTGTGACGAGGGTACGGGCATCGTCCCTTCGTAGCGGGCCGGGCGGGTCGGGCGCCACCTCCGGACGGCGGGGTCCGGCCGGGGTCTGGCAGGGTGGCGGCGACCGACGCGAGACCCCAGGAGGGAACCGACGATGGCACCGCAGAAGCCCGAGGTCGACCCGATCGAGGGCCCGGCCCCGACCGACCTCGAGATCACCGACATCACGGTGGGCGAGGGCGAGGAGGCGCAGGCCGGCCGCCGGGTGGCCGTGCACTACGTGGGCGTGGCGCACTCGACCGGCGAGGAGTTCGACGCCTCCTACAACCGGGGCCAGCCCCTGCAGTTCGGCCTCGGCGCGGGCCAGGTCATCCAGGGCTGGGACCGGGGCGTGCAGGGCATGCGGGTCGGCGGGCGCCGCCGGCTGGTCATCCCGCCGCACCTGGGCTACGGCGACCGCGGCGCGGGCGGCGTCATCAAGGGCGGCGAGACGCTGATCTTCGTGGTGGACCTGCTCGCGGTGCAGTGACGGTGCCGACGGTCGGCTCCGCAGGCTCCACCTCCCTGCTGATCATCTCCGACACCCACGTGCCGGTGCGGGCGAAGGACATGCCCGGCCCGCTGTGGGAGGCGGTGGAGGCGCTCGGCGCGGACGACCTCGTCGTCCACGCCGGCGACTGGATGGAGCCGGGACTGCTCGACGCCCTGGAGGCGCGTGCCCCCCGGGTC
Source organism: Pseudonocardia lutea (assembly GCF_042658055.1). Lineage (NCBI taxonomy): Bacteria > Bacillati > Actinomycetota > Actinomycetes > Pseudonocardiales > Pseudonocardiaceae > Pseudonocardia > Pseudonocardia lutea. The sequence goes on along the minus strand of NZ_JBHSQK010000005.1, from coordinate 228,880 downwards.
GTCGGCGTCTGGGGCAACAACGACGGCCCGGAGCTGCGCGGACGCCTCCCCGAGGTCGCGCGGTTCGAGGCCGGCGGCCTGCGGTTCGCCGTCACCCACGAGACCGGCGCCGCGCAGGGCCGGGAGCGGCGGATGGCCGCCCGGTTCCCCGACGTCGACGTGCTCGTGTTCGGGCACAGCCACATCCCGTGGGATTCGACGGCTCCCACGGGCCTGCGGCTGCTCAACCCCGGCTCCCCCACCGACCGTCGCCGTCAGCCCACGCACACATGGATGACGGCCACGGTGCAGGAGGGCGCGCTGCGCCGGGTGGAGCTGGTGCACCTGCAGGACCTGCGGTGACGCACGGTGCGCGGCCGGGTGGTGCCGGAGCACCACCGGCCGCGCACGGCAGGGGTCAGGAGTGCTCGCGGTCGTAGCGGGCCATCTCCTCGTCGATCTCCCGGTCGTGCCGGTCCATCGCCTCGGCCTCCTCGCGGGTGTGCGCGACCGGCACCGCCACGGAGCCGCCGTGGGCCTCGGCCAGCTCGGGCCGGCGCCGCACCGCGACCAGGCTCGCCACGGTCGTCACGGCCAGGACGCCCACGATGACCAGCAGCGACACGGCGATGCTGACCTCCGGCACCGGGATCGGCTGGCCGTCGTTCAGGAAGGGCAGCTCGTTCTCGTGCAGGGCGTGGAGCACCAGCTTCGCGCCGATGAAGGCCAGGATCACGGCCAGCCCGTAGGACAGGTAGACCAGCTTCTTGAGCAGCCCGCCGAGCAGGAAGTACAGCTGGCGCAGCCCCATCAGGGCGAAGGCGTTGGCGGTGAAGACCAGGTAGGGCTCCTGGGTGAGCCCGAAGATCGCCGGGATGGAGTCGAGCGCGAACAGCAGGTCGGTGAGCCCGATCGCGATCATCACGATGAGCATCGGGGTGACCCAGCGCTTGCCGTCGAGCCTCACGGTCGTCCTGGAGCCGTGGAACTCGCCGGTCACCGGCAGCACCCGCCGGACGAGCGAGACGACGCGCGGTTCCTTCCACTCCTCGTCGTCGCCGCCCATGCCCTGCCGGACCATGTTCACGGCGGTGTAGATCAGGAACGCGGCGAAGAGGTAGAAGACCCAGCTCAAAGCGTTGATCGCGGCGGCGCCGACGGCGATGAACAGGCCGCGCATCACCAGGGCGATCACGATCCCGACCAGCAGCACGCGGTGCTGGTGGATCGCCGGCACCGCGAACGACGCCATGATGATCACGAAGACGAAGAGGTTGTCCACCGAGAGCGAGTACTCGGTGATGTAGCCGGCGAAGAACTCCCCGGCGTACTGGCCGCCCGCGAAGTACCAGATGCCGAGGCCGAACAGCACGGCGAGGGCGACGTAGAAGAGCACCCAGCGGGTGGCTTCCTTGATCGTCACGGCGTGCGGCTTGTGGTCGACCAGGAACAGGTCGGCCAGGATGATGGCCACCAGGCCGCCGATGGTGGCGAACCAGAGCCAGACGGGCACGTTCACGCGGAGGGCCTCCAGGGGTCTCGGGCAGCGCGGGACTGCCCCGAGGTCTCTCCCCTCCGCGCGACTGCGGATCGATGGCGCCGGGTTCGGGACCCGCATGACTGTCGGTCCTGGGCTGCGGGCCCGTCTCCGTGCTGACGACGCCACCGTGACCGGGATACTCCCCTGCGGTGCGGCCTCAGTGTGCCCGCCGCGATCCCCCCACCGCCAGCCGGGGTGACCGACCACACCGGTCAGCGCCCCCGAACGGGGGGCGAACCGGACGAAGCGGTGGGAACGGACAACCCGGTCGGCGTACGCGTCCAGCCGACCGGCACCGCGGGGACCGCCGGGGTGGCGGGCGGCACGGCGGGTACGGCGGGCACGGGCGACACGGCCGGGAGGCCGGGGACGGGACGGGCGAGGTCGACCCGGTCGATCTCCTCGCCGTCGGCGGTGATCGCCCGGACCCGCATGGTCGCGATCCGCCCGGGCGCCTCCGGCCGCACCTCCACGCGCAGGTAGGCGTAGCCGGCGTAGCGGGCCCGGGACCAGGCGACCGTCTCCGACCTGTCGCCGTCCTTGCCGGTCACGCGGCTGCGGATCTCCCGGTCCTCACCCGTCCGGCCCCGGTGCCGGTCGCCCCCGCCGTCGAGCCAGCCGTTGCTCCGCCGCCCGCCCGAGCCGACGCAGAGGTACGTCGTGCCGTCCGTGGCGGGGCGGACCGTCGACCGGTCGGGGGCCTCGCGGGTCGGCCCGCCGTCGCGGATCGGGTCCGTGCGCTCGTACTGGTGGTTGTGCCCCTGCACGGCGAGGTCGACGGAGAAGCGGTCGAACAGCGGCGCCAGGGCCGAGCGGACGCCGCCGTCCGAGGCGTGCGAGTCGCTCGTCGAGTAGGCGCAGTGGTGGAAGAACACCACCACGAAGGTGACGGCGGGGTCGGCGCGGAAGGTCGCGAGCGTGCCGGACAGCCAGCGGACCTGGGCGCCGCGGCTGTAGCCGGTGTTCGCGCGGATCTCGGTGGAGAGCTCGTTGGCGTCGACGCTGACCACGCCGACGCAGCCGTGCGTGAACGCGTAGACCGACGGGCAACCCGACGGCCCGGTCCGCGGCAGGTCCAGCCGGGCGGCGTGGCCCCCGTAGCCGTGCCCGGAGTCGCCGTCGTCGTACACGGCCTCCATGTCGTGGTTGCCCGTGGCGAACATCCAGGGCGTGGTCGCGGCGCTCCTCTCGATCGCCGCGAAGTACGTCGTCCACAGGCCCGGGTCGAAGGAGTCGTCCCGCTCGCCGCGGCCGGCGCGGTCGGCGTAGCAGATGTCGCCGGCCAGCAGGTGGAAGGCCGGGGCGTCCTTCGCGACGAGTGCGGTCAGGGCGTCCGACGGCGCGACGCGGCCCCTGCCGTCGTCGGACGCGACGCCCTGGTCCGCGAACGCGGTGAAGGTGAACGGCGTGCGGTCGCCCGCGACGGGGGCGGTGCGGAAGGTGGCGTCGGGCGTGGTCGAGCCGTCGGGCAGGCGGAAGCGGTAGTGGTAGGTGGTGCCCGCGGTCAGCCCCTCGGCCCGGGCGTGCGCGAACAGCTGCTGCCCGCCGCGCACGTCCTCCCCCCGCGGCACCTGGCTGACCAGCTCGCGCAGCTCGACGGGCACGGTCGCGCCGTAGCCGGTGTCGAGGCCGAGGTCGAGCAGGCCCTCGCCGCGNTCGAGCCGTCGGGCAGGCGGAAGCGGTAGTGGTAGGTGGTGCCCGCGGTCAGCCCCTCGGCCCGGGCGTGCGCGAACAGCTGCTGCCCGCCGCGCACGTCCTCCCCCCGCGGCACCTGGCTGACCAGCTCGCGCAGCTCGACGGGCACGGTCGCGCCGTAGCCGGTGTCGAGGCCGAGGTCGAGCAGGCCCTCGCCGCGGGGCCTGCCGGTCAGCTCACCGGCGATCGCCATGGAGGTCCGCGGGTCGTCGCCGAAGGCCAGGTGCCGGCCGACGATCCCCGCCCCGGCCGCGCGCGCGACGCCGGTCCACGGTCCGTTCGCGAGTGCGAGCGCGGCGAGCGCCCCGATCCCGCCCCGCAGCGCCGCGCGCCGGGTCACCGGGCGCCGCGCGAGCTCGGCGCGGATCCACTCGTGCTGGTCCGCGACCGTCATGTCGCGGGCCAGCCGGCGCGGGATGCCGAGATCGGGCGTCTCACCCTCCGGGTTCACGGGCACGCCCCGAGGGTCGCCCCGAGATCACCGGCGCGGTGGCCGGCGGGCCCGGCGCGTCGGGAAAGGCCGACGACCGGGTGACCGTCGGTCGGGGTACCCGGACATCTCGGCTGAGAGCGTCCTGAGGCACCGCGCGCGGGGCGGGGGGCCACGCGGATACGGTTCCGGGGTGTCCCGCCTGTTCCGCGCCGTCGGCGCGCGTGCCGTCGTGCGCCGGGCCGCTCGCCGCGACGAGCGCAGCTCCGAGCACCCCCGGAAGCGCTCGGTCCCCGGGGGGCGGCAGGTCCGCCGCGGCCCCGCCCTCGGCACCGCCCTCGGCACCGCCGTGGTCGCGGTTGCGCTGCTCCTCCTCACACCGGGCGCCGCTGCGGCCGGCACCACGCCGACCCCCACGCCCACCGCGGCGGACATCCGGACCAGCGACCAGCGCATCGACGTCCGGGGCGGGCCGGGCGTGCCCGGCACCGTCTCCCTCGACACCACGCTCTACCTGCCCGAGACCACGCCGGCACCCGCGGTGCTGGTCGCGCACGGGTTCGGCGGGAGCAAGCAGTCGGTCGACACCGACGCCCGGCAGCTCGCCGACCGCGGGTACGTCGTCCTGACGTGGTCGGCGCGCGGGTTCGGCGCCAGCGGCGGCCAGATCGCGCTCGACTCCCCCGACCACGAGGTCGCCGACGCCCAGCAGCTCGTCGACTGGCTCGCGCAGCGGCCCGAGGTGCAGCAGGACGGGCCGGGCGACCCGCGGGTCGGCGTCACGGGCGGGTCGTACGGCGGGGCGCTGTCGCTGCTGCTCGCCGGGTACGACCGCCGGATCGACGCCCTCGCACCCGTGATCACCTGGAACGACCTGTCCCAGGCGCTCTTCCCCAACGCCGGCGGTCCGGCCGACCTGCCGGAGGACACGCCGGCGCGCGGCACCTTCGGCGGCGACGGCGTGTTCAAGCGCGGCTGGGCCGGCGTGTTCTTCTCCTCGGGCTCGAGCGGCACGGGCGGGGCCGGTGGCGCCGCGGGCACCGGCGGCACCGGCAGCACCGACGACAGCACCGGGGACGACGGCACCGACGACGGCACCGGGGACGACAGCACCGACGACGGCACCGGCAGCTCCACCGGAACCGGCAGCAACGGCGGCACCGGCGGCAGCGCGACCGGCGACGGCGCCGGCAGCAGCACCGCCGGCAGCAGCACCTCCTCCGCCGGCTCCCTCGCCTCCGCCCTGGGCGCCCGCACGGGCGGCGGCGTGCCCGCCTCGGCGGTCCCGCCGAACGCCCCACCGGTGACCTGCGGACGTTTCACCGCCGAGGTCTGCGCCGCCTACACCGAGGCCGCCACCACCGGCCGTCTCTCCCCCGCCACCGAGGCCCTGCTGCGCCGCTCCTCCCCGGTGTCGGTCACCGACCGCATCGCCGCGCCCACCCTCATCGTGCAGGGCGAGCAGGACACCCTCTTCGGCCTCGACCAGGCCGACGCCAACGCCCGCCAGATCGCCGCGCACGGCACGCCGGTGAAGCTCGCCTGGTACGCCGGCGGGCACGACGGGGGCTCCCCCGGTCAGACCGTCCGCGACCAGATCGGCGGATGGTTCGACTTCCACCTGCGCGGCACCGGCGAGGATCCCGGCACCTCCTTCTCCTACGAGGTGGAGAGCGGCATCCGCGCCGGCCGGACCACCGCGACGAGCCGGACCGTCGTCGCCGACACCTACCCCGGTCTGTCGGGCGCCGCGCCCGTCACCACCCGGGCACTCCCGCTCGAGGGCGGGCCACAGGTCGTCGCCAACCCGGCCGGCGGGAACCCGGCGGCGATCACCTCGCTGCCCGGCCTCGGCGGGGCGCTCGGCTCGCTGGGCAGCCGGCTCTCGGCGTTCACCGCCGACCTCCCGGGTCAGTCGGCGCTGTTCAGCGGCCCCGCCCTGACCGCGCAGACGGACGTCGCGGGCGCGCCGCGCCTCGACGTCACGGTCTCCCGGGTGCCCGGCCAGCCCGCCGCCGACGAGGCGGTGCTGTTCGCCAAGACCTACGAGGTGGGCCGCGACGGGCTGCGCCAACTGCTCGGCAACGCCGTGGCCCCGGTCCGCGTCGCCGTCCCCGCCGACGGCCGCCCGGCGCGGGTGTCGCTCACGCTGCCCGGCGTCGTCGCGCCGATCGAGGTCGGCAACCGGCTCGTCGTCTCGGTCAGCACCACCGAGCAGGGCTTCGCCTCCCCCGCCCAGCCGGCGGTGTGGCGGATCGGGCTCGCCGAGGGCGCGACGCTCGACGTGCCCGTGGTGCCCGGCCGGGCCCTCACCACGAGCACGGTGCCGGTGTGGCCGCTGGTCGGGATCGGCGTCGTCCTGCTGCTGTCCCTCGCGGCGTGGCTGGTCGCGAAGGCGCTGCGCCGCCGCCGCGAGGTCCCCCCGGCCGGCGCCGCGGACGCCCCGCCGCTGGAGATCAACGGCCTCGCCAAGACCTACAATGGCGGCTTCAGCGCGGTGAAGGAGGTGTCGTTCACCGTGCGCCCGGGCATGGTGCTGGGCCTGCTCGGGCCGAACGGCGCCGGCAAGACGACCGTGCTGCGCATGCTGATGGGCCTGATCTCGCCGACCGCGGGCTCGATCCGGGCGTTCGGCGAACCCGTCGGGCCCGGTGCGCCGGTGCTGGCCCGCATCGGGGCGTTCGTCGAGGGCCCCGGGTTCCTGCCGCACCTCTCCGGCGCCGAGAACCTGCGGCTCTACTGGGCGGCGACGGGACGGCCGACCGAGGAGGCCCATCTCGAGGAGGCCCTCGAGGTGGCCGGGCTCGGCGAGTCGGTGCACCGCCGCGTCGGCACCTACTCGCAGGGCATGCGGCAGCGGCTCGCCATCGCCCAGGCCATGCTGGGCCTGCCGGAGCTGCTCGTGCTCGACGAACCGACCAACGGGCTCGACCCGCCCCAGATCCACGCGATGCGCGAGCTGCTGCGCCGCTACGCCGAGGGCGGGCGGACCGTGCTCGTCTCCAGCCACCTGCTGGCGGAGGTCGAGCAGACGTGCACGCACGTCGTCGTCATGCACCACGGCCGGGTCGTCGCCGACGGCACGGTCGACGACATCATCGCCGGCGGCGGGGCGGCCAGCTTCGGCGTCGACGCCCCGGACCGCGCGGTCGAGGTCCTCGCGGCGCTCGACGGCGTCCGGGACGTCGCCACCGAGGGCCGCCTGGTGCACGCGGAGCTCAACGGCACCCCGCGCGCGTCGGCGGTGCAGGCCCTGGTCGCGGCCGGGATCTCGGTGGAGTCCGCCGGGCCGCGCCGCCGCCTGGAGGACGCGTTCCTGCAGCTCGTCGGAGAGGACACCGCGCCATGACGAAGCAGCCGAACGAGCACGAGACGCGGGGCGACTGGCTGCACCGGGACGCGAGGTACGCCGACCCGTCCACGCGCAAGGGGCACGTCGGCCTGTTGCGGGCGGACGGCTCGCCGGCGTCGTCGTACCGGGCGGGCCGGACGCTCCCGCTGCGGGTCGAGCTGCTCCGCCAGCTCAGGCGGCGTCGCACGCAGGTGACGTTCGCGCTGGTCGCGCTGCTGCCGGTGATCCTCTGGATCGCCTTCTCGCTGACGAGCGACGGGGGCGTGGGGACCTCGGTCAACCTCGTCGACCTGGCCAAGGGCAGCGGCACCAACTTCGCCGTGTTCGCCCTGTTCGCGACCGCCGGGTTCCTGCTCGTCGTGGTGGTGGCGCTGTTCTTCGGCGACACCGTGGCGTCGGAGGCGTCCTGGTCCTCGCTGCGGTACCTGCTCGCCGCCCCGGTGCCCCGCGCGCGGCTGCTGCGGCAGAAGGCGATCGTGGCCGGGGTGCTGTCCTTCGCGGCGCTGCTGCTGCTCCCGGTGGTGGCGCTGCTGGTCGGCACGCTCGCCTACGGGACCGCTGACCTCGTCAGCCCCACCGGCGAGTCCCTGGGCTACTGGGCCGCCACCGGACGCGCCCTGCTCGGCGGGGTGTACGTGGCGGTGAACCTGCTGTGGGTCGCCGGCCTGGCGCTGTTGCTGTCGGTGAGCACGGACGCCCCGCTCGGCGCGGTCGGCGGCGCGGTCATGACCTCGATCGTCTCGCAGATCCTCGACCAGATCACGGCGCTCGAGGACCTGCGGAACTACCTGCCGACGCACTACGCCAACGCCTGGTCCGACCTCCTCGCGAGCCGGATCGACTGGGGCGACATGACCCGCGGCGCCTTCGGCAGCATCACCTGGGCCGCGGTGCTGTTCGCGCTGGCGGCCTGGCGCTTCCACCGCAAGGACGTGACCAGCTGACTCAGCGCCCGGTCTCCACCAGGGCGCGGACACCGGGCGCCGTCGACCCCGCGAGCACCGTCCCGGCCAGCGGCGGCAGGTGCACCGTCACCTCGTCGGCGATGCGGTAGGGCCGGGCGAGGAGCAGCCCGCCCAACCCGCGCCGCAGCCTGCTCATCTCGGCCCGCACGGTGACGAGATGGTCCCGGTCGCCGTAGAGGGCGGCGGACAGCGCGCCGGCGTCGAGGCCCGCGGCCCCGGCCCGCGCGAGCAGCACCAGCAGCTCGGCGTGCCGGGTCGACAGCGGGTGCACCCAGCGCGCCGCGCCGTCGACGACCGCGCGCGGCCGGCCCGCCAGCTCCAGGGTCAGGGTGAGCCCGCCGGACGGGGCGCAACCCGCGTCGGCCGAGCGCAGCAACCACCCGCCGGGCACCGGCTCCGGGAGGCACAACCCCACCCCGTGCACGGCCAGCGGCCGGTCGGCCCGCGGCGCCGCGACGCGCTCGATGCTCGGCATCCCGGTCACGGCGGCGACCCAGCCGTGGTCGTCGACGACCTGCCCGGCCCCGGGCACCGCGGACAGCAGCGGCGCCGCGACCCCGCGCAGGGCGTCCAGCCGGAGCTCGTGCTGGCGCCACAGGCTGGCCTCGGCCAGCTTCACGGCCGTGCCGACCAGGGCCACCGTCGTCGGGTGGATCGTCTCGGCGGGCCCGCTGACGTCGACGACGCCGAGCAGCTCGCCGGTCCGCGGGTCGTGCACGGGGCAGGCGGTGCAGGTCCACACGTGGTGCGACCGCACGAAGTGCTCGGCCGCGAAGAGCTGGACGGGGGCCCCCTCGGCCAGGGCGGTCCCGATCGCGTTGGTGCCGACGGAGGCCTCGGACCAGTCCGCACCCTCGGTGAACCCGAGCGCGTCCGCCCGGTGCCGGACCCGGTTCGCCCCCTCCCGCCACAGCAGGATCCCGTCCGCGTCCGTGACGACCATGACGTGTCGCGCGTCCTCGGCCACCGAGGTCAGCGCCGCCCGCAGCTCCGGGAGGACGCGCTGCAGCGGCGAGCCGGCGCGCCGCCGCTCGACCTCGTCGGCCGCGAGCGGCCCGACGGGCTCACCGTGCTCGGGATCGACCCCCTGGGCGCGCACACGCTGCCAGGACCGGACGACCAGGGACCGGATCTCGGGCGACGGGCTCGCCCCGGCCAGGACGGCGTCGTGCAGGTGCGCGAGGACCTTCGCGTGCCGTCCGACGTCCGTGCCCGGGCGTACCGCGCACACCCCGCGGCCGCCCGGCTCCCCGTGCTGCGTCCCGCTGCGCTCCGCGCCGGCCACGTCACCTCCGCCCCGCCCCGCTCCGGCTCCCCGTGCGCGCTGCGGCGGTCGTCACGGACGGCGGGACGTGCTCCACACCATAGTCGGGCGCCGGGGGCGCCGCGCCGTCCGAGAGGTCAGGCCGCCGCGCGCCGTGCCGGTGTCTGCTCCTCCGTGCCCACGACCTCCTCCGGCGTGGTCCGGGCGGGCCGCGGAGTGCCCAGCAGCACCCCGCCGACGATGACGACGGCCGCGACCAGCTCGGTCACGCTCGGCCGCTCCCCCAGCACCGCGGCGGCCAGCGCGATCCCGACGACCGGCACCAACAGGGAGTACGGCGCGACCACGCCCGCCGGGTACCGCCGCATCAGCCAGGTCCAGATCCCGGAGCCCACGACCGTCGCCATCACCGACAGGTAGACGACGGCGGCGAGGCCCGGCAGACCCTCGACCGAGAAGGCCGCACCCACCGCCGACCACCCCGCACCCGGTCCCTCGGTCAGCATCGACGCGGCGAAGAGCGGGATCGGGGGGATCACGCACATCCACAGGGTCAGGTGCATCGGCTTCGGCGGCGCCGCGAGCCGGCTGCAGAGGTTGCCGAACGCCCAGCCGAGCGCCCCGCACAGGGTCAGCAGGACCGGGACCAGCGCCGCCGCCTGGGCCCGTGACACGGCGATCGCCGCCAGTCCCAGCACCGCCAGCCCGATCCCGATCCCCTGCCGCACCGAGAGCCGTTCCCGCAGGAACAGCGCCCCGAGCAGCACCGTGAACGGCGCCGAGGCCTGCAGGACCAGCGACGCCAGCCCGGTGGGCATGCCGACGTCCATCGCCACGAACAGGAACAGGAACTGCACCGTGCCGAAGCCGAGCCCGTACCCGAGCAGCCACTTCAGCGGCACCTCCGGGCGCGGCACGAACAGCAGCGCCGGGACCGCGATGACCAGCATGCGCAGCCCCGCGAGGAACAGCGGCGGGAAGTGGTCGAGACCGATGCGGATGGCCAGGAAGTTGCCGCCCCACAGGGCGGCGACGAGGACGGCGAGCAGGCGGTGGCGGGCGGTCACGGGTCCGAGCCTGCGCCCCTCCTACCCGGAAGACCAGCGAAATGTTCTGAAACGACTGTGTAGCGTGGCTTCATGGACGTGCAGCGCCTACGGGTGCTCCGCGAGCTCGCCGACCGGGGATCCGTCACCGCCGTGGCCCAGGCCCTCCGTTTCACCCCGTCGGCCATCTCGCAGCAGCTCAAGGCGCTGGCCGACGAGGTCGGCGTCCCGCTGACCGAGCCCGCGGGCCGGGGCCTGCGGCTCACCGCGGCAGGGCAGGCGCTGGTCGCCGAGGCGGAACACGTCCTCGCCGCGCTCGCCCGGGCCGAGGCCGCAGTCGAGGCGCTGCGCAGCACACCCCACGGCGTGGTCCGGCTGGCGATGTTCCCCTCCGGCGCCCGGATGCTGCTGGCCGGGCTGCTCCGCCGGGTCGCGGGCACGGGTATCGACCTGCAGGTCCGCGACCTGGACATGACCCCGGCCGAGGTGCCCGTTCTCGCCGCGGACCACGACCTCGTCGTCGGGCACCGGGACGAGCACGCCGATCCGTTCACCAGCGCGCGGCACCGGGTCGTGCCCCTGGTCCGGGAACCCCTCGACGTCGTGCTGCCGCCCGGGCACCCGCTCGGCCGGCACCGCCGGCTCCGTCTCGACCAGCTGGCCGGGGAGCCGTGGATCAGCGTCGCCGTCGGCTGGCCGGTCGACGACGTCCTGCGCTCGCTCACCAGCCACACCGGCACCCGCCCGCGGGTCGTGCAGCGGATCAACGACTTCGCGGTGACCGAAGAGCTGGTCGCCGCCGGGGTCGGGGTCGCCCTGCTCCCCCGCTGGTCGACCGACGACCGGGGCGGCCGGCGGTTCCTGCGCCGCCCGCTCGCCGGGGTCCGGGCGGCCCGGCTGATCGAGGTGGTGATGCGGGAGAGCGCGGCCGAGCGGCCGGCGGTGCGGACCGTGGTGGAGGCGCTGCAGGCCACCATCGCCGAGGCCACCGGGACCCACGGCGGTTAGACCGGGCGCCTGCTCCTGGGCAGCCGGGCGACGACGGCCTCGTACGACTCGTCGACCAGCTCGCGGAGCTCCTCGTCCGGCACCGTGCCGTCGAGGGGGACGACGTTCCAGCCGTACCGGCCGATGTACGGCGACGCCGTGACCGCGCCCGGGTAGCGCTCGCGGAGCTCGGCTGCCTCGTCCGCGTCCCGCCCGCACTTCAGCCCGACAACCTCGCCGCCCAGGAACGCGAAGATCTTGCCGCCGACCTTCGCCACGAGATCGCCCTCCCACGGCTCGTCGGACTCCGCGCCGGGCTTGCCCAGGGCGTAGGCGACGACCTCGTCGTGGGTCACGCGGGGCCGACCTCGGCGGGGCGCCGCGAGTAGTGGCGCCGGGCGACGGCCAGCAGCGCGACCGCGACGATCACGTACGTGGCCCCGACGGCCTGCTGGGCGGCGTTCCACCCCAGCTCGACCTGGTTGTTGCCGGGCAGCCAGCGGAAGGGCGCGACGAAGAAGGCGACCAGCAGCACCAGCTCCACGGCGATCCAGCCGGCGCTCCGCCTCCGCACGGCGTGCGCGCCGACCGCGACGAGGGCCGGCGCGATCCACACCCAGTGGTGCGACCACGAGGTCGGCGACACCAGGAGCATGAACGCGGCCATGGCGGACATCGCGATCGCCGGGTCCGCCCGGCGGACGGTCGGGACCAGCAGGACCAGCAGGACCACCGACACGACGACCCAGGTCCCGGTCAGCAGCGGCCCGTCGATCCCCCACCGCGCGACCACGGCCTGGACGGTCTCGTTGGTGTAGAACACCGAGCCGCTGACGCCGGCCGCCGGGCCGCCGAACCAGTAGGCGGAGGACGAGTGGGCGTCGACCAGGAAGCCCAGCGCGGTCGCGGCCACCGCGGTGACGACCGTGACCACCGCAGCCCGCATGTCCCGGCGCAGCAGGAAGAACAGCACGAACGCCGCCGGCGTCAGCTTGATCGCCGCGGCCAGCCCGACGAGCAGGCCGCGGGGCCAGCGGGTGCGCGGCGCCAGGCAGTCGATCGCCACCAGCGCCATGAGGACCAGGTTGACCTGCCCGAACTCGAACGTCTCGAGCACCGGCTCGATCCACAGCAGCACCGGCAGCGCCAGGAACGCGATCGACACCGCCCCGCTGCGTCCCCCGGCGGGCCACGCCCGCAACGCGGCGAGGTAGAGCGTGATCGCCAGCGAGGCCAGCGAGAGCACGAAGAGCAGCACCCACGCCGGCGTCCACGGCAGCAGGGCCAGCGGGGTGAGCACCATCGCCGCGAACACCGGGTAGATGAACGGCAGTGCCAGCCCGGAGATCGTCGGCGGCAGGGGGCCGTACATGTCGCCGCCCTGCAGCCAGGTCCGCACGCCGAGCCGGTAGACCTCGAGGTCGATGTGGTAGCCGTGCGTGTGCACCAGCATGCCCGCGACCGAGATCGCGAGCAGCGGCAGGCTGAGCTTCAGGGTGCGGGGCGACGCCACCCGCGGCCGGATCCGCCGGACCATCTCGCCCAACCTCCCGGCGCCGCCAGGGTGGGTGCGGGAGAGGGTCACGCGGTCCTCCGGCTCGTCCGTGGAAACGGCGCCCACCGTAGCAACGCGCCCGATCTCCCCGGCAACGCGCCGGACCCCGGCGGTGCCGCGCCGGGGGTCCGCGGCACCGCGCCGCGGATCAGCTGATCCCCGCCGCGTCCATCCCCCGCAGCTCCTTCTTCAGGTCCTGGATCTCGTCCCGGAGCCGGGCGGCCAGCTCGAACTGCAGGTCCCGGGCCGCCGCCAGCATCTGGTCGTTCATCTGCTGGATGAGGTCCGCCAGCTCGGCCCGCGGCATCGTCGTCGTGTCTCGGCCCGCGACGATCCCGGAGCTCCCCCCGGAGGTGCGGCCCGGCTCGCCCGCGGCCCGCTTGCCGCGGGAGGCGTTGCGGCCCGACCCGCCGACCGGCACCTCGGAGTCCTCCGCCTCCCGGTAGACCTGGTCCAGGATGTCGGCGATCTTCTTCCGCAGCGGCTGCGGGTCGATCCCCTTCTCCTTGTTGTAGGCGATCTGCTTGGCCCGCCGGCGCTCGGTCTCGTCGATCGCGTGCTGCATGGACTCGGTGACCGTGTCCGCGTACATGTGCACCTGCCCGGACACGTTGCGCGCCGCGCGGCCGATCGTCTGGATCAGCGAGGTGCCCGACCGGAGGAAGCCCTCCTTGTCCGCGTCGAGGATCGCGACGAGCGACACCTCGGGCAGGTCCAGACCCTCACGGAGCAGGTTGATGCCCACGAGCACGTCGTACTCCCCGAGCCGGAGCTGGCGGAGCAGCTCGACCCGGCGCAGCGTGTCGACCTCGGAGTGCAGGTACCGCACCCGGATGCCCAGCTCGAGCAGGTAGTCGGTGAGGTCCTCGGCCATCTTCTTGGTCAGCGTGGTGACCAGGACCCGCTCGTCCCGCTCGGCGCGCTCCCGGATCTCGCCCACCAGGTCGTCGATCTGGCCCTTGGTGGGCTTGACGACGATCTCCGGGTCGACCAGGCCGGTCGGGCGGATGACCTGCTCCACGAACTCGCCGCCGGTGCGCGAGAGCTCGTACGGGCCCGGGGTCGCCGACAGGTACACCGTCTGCCCGATCCGGTCGGCGAACTCCTCCCAGGTCAGCGGGCGGTTGTCGACGGCCGACGGCAGCCGGAAGCCGAACTCCACCAGGTTCCGCTTGCGGGACATGTCGCCCTCGTACATCCCGCCGATCTGTGGCACGGTGACGTGCGACTCGTCGATGACCAGCAGGAAGTCGTCCGGGAAGTAGTCGATCAGGGTGGCCGGCGCGGTGCCGGGGCCGCGCCCGTCGATGTGCCGGGAGTAGTTCTCGATGCCGGAGCAGAACCCGACCTGGCGGATCATCTCCAGGTCGTACTGGGTGCGCATGCGCAGCCGCTGGGCCTCGAGCAGCTTGCCCTGGTTCTCCAGCTCGGCGAGCCGCTCCTCCAGCTCCTTCTCGATGTCCCGGACCGCCCGCTCCATCCGCTCCGGGCCGGCGACGTAGTGCGTGGCCGGGAAGATCCGGACCGAGTCGACCTGCCGGATCACCTCCCCGGTCAGCGGGTGCAGGTAGTAGAGCGCCTCGATCTCGTCGCCGAAGAACTCGATCCGGACGGCGAGCTCCTCGTACGCCGGGATGATCTCCACGGTGTCGCCGCGGACGCGGAAGGTGCCGCGGGCGAAGGCCACGTCGTTGCGCGTGTACTGCACGTCCACCAGGAGCCGCAGGAACGCGTCCCGGTCGATCTCGCCGCCGACGTCGAGCTTCACCGACCGGTCGAGGTACGACTGCGGCGTACCCAGGCCGTAGATGCACGACACGGACGCGACGACCACGACGTCCCTGCGCGACAACAGGTTCTGCGTCGCGGAGTGCCGCAGGCGCTCCACGTCGTCGTTGATCGAGGAGTCCTTCTCGATGTAGGTGTCCGTCTGCGCGATGTACGCCTCGGGCTGGTAGTAGTCGTAGTACGAGACGAAGTACTCGACCGCGTTGTTCGGGAGCATCTCCCGCAGCTCGTTGGCCAGCTGCGCCGCGAGCGTCTTGTTCGGGGCCATCACCAGGGTGGGCCGCTGCAGCCGCTCGATCAGCCACGCCGTGGTGGCGGACTTGCCGGTGCCGGTGGCACCGAGCAGCACCACGTCCTGCTCGCCGCGCTTGAGCCGCTTCTCCAGCTCGTCGATCGCGGCGGGCTGGTCGCCCGCGGGCTCGTACTCGCTGACGACCTCGAAGCGCCCGCCGGTGCGCTCGATCTCGCCGACGGGGCGGTACTCCGAGTGGGCGAGGGGGACCTCCGCCTCGCCGCCCTCGCGGGCGCTGCCCGGAACCTCAGTCGCGAATGCCACGACCCCAGGGTACGAGCGACCCCCGACAGTTTCCGCCCGCCGAACCCCCCGCGCCGACCGTTCGTCGGGCAGGATCGGCGGCGTGCACCCGCCGAAGATCCAGACCTTCGACGTGCCCGCCGCCGTCAACGTCGACAACAAGGGCTTCCGCCGGGCGGTGGCGGAGTACCGCCGCACCCCCTTCGGCCTCTACATGAGCCGCGAGGTCGTCGGCCGGGCGTCGGCGTACTGGATCGAGTCCTGGCTGCTGCCCGACCTCGGGCTCGTGGTCAGCGACTGGCGGTGGAACCCGGGGCACGAGCGCGACCAGGACTTCTACCTCGACGTCGCCCGGATCGAACCGGGCGAGACCACGTGGCGGACCACCGACCTCTACCTCGACCTGGTGGTCCGGCGGGGCCGGTCGACCGAGGTGCTCGACGTCGACGAGTTCGTCGAGGCCGTGGCCGCCGGGCTCCTCGACCCGCCGACGGCGGAGTGGGCCCTGCACCGCTGCCACGAGACGGTGGCCGCGCTGGCCGCGCACGGCCACGACCTGGACGCCTGGCTCGCCGAGCACGGCATCGCCCTGACCTGGCAGGGTCCGGACGAGGCGGTCCGGCCCGCGGGCTGAGGACCCCGGGGCCGCGGGCCGGACCGCCGCACCGGGGCCGGGCTCAGGCGATCAGCGAGGCCAGCAGGCTCTGCTGCTCGGCGGTCGTCGTCGACGTGGGCGTCGTGGTGGTCGTGCGTGTGGTGGTCGCGCGCGTCGTCGTCGGGGCGGCCGTGGCCGTCTCCGTCGGATCCGGATCGCCCTCGGGCGTGGGCCTGGTGGTCGTCGTCCTCGGAGTGGTCGTGGTGGTGGTCGGCTTCGGCGCGGTCGTCGTGGTGGTGACCGGCGGCCGGTCCTCGACGACGGGGGCCGGGGCGGGCGCGACCGGCGTCGGTGTGGTGGTGCGGGTGCGCTGGGTGACGGTGCGCTTCCTCGTGGTCGGGGCGGGCTCCGCGACGGCGGGCGGCGCGACCGCGGGCGGCGGGGCGAGCGTGGTGGTGACCGGCGGCATCGTGGTGGGCACCTGCGCGACCGGCGCGACGACGACGGGCGCGGGCTGGGCGGCCGCGGTCCCGATGGCGGTGACCCCGCCGAGGGCGCCGACGGTCAGCACGGCGGCCGCGGCGGCACCGCTCGCCCGGTTGGCCGCACCGGCCCGCCGGATCACGTCCTCGACGGCGGGCAGGGTGACCCCCGCGGCCAGCTCGTCGTCCAGGCGGCGGAGCTCCTCCGCGCCGCGCCCCTCCGACCGGCTGGCGTACTGCACCGGGTTGGTCACCGGGCCTCCTCCTCGTCCGTGCCGTGGTCCGTGCCGTCGTGCGTGCCGTCGTGCGTGCCGTCGTGCGTGCCGTCGTCCGTGCCGCCGTCCGTGTCCGGCGCCGTCGGCGTCGCCGGTGCCGTGCCCGTAGCGGTCTCCCCCGAGCCGCCCTGCGACGGCTCGGGCTCGCCGAGGAGGTCCGACCCCACCCCCCGGGGGGCGGCCTCCTCGGCGGCCGGCTCGGGGACCACGGTCGCCCACTCCGGCGACGCGGCCGGTTCCGGCTCCGGCGGCAGCAGCGGGCCGCTCCCCAGCACGGCCAGGCCCTCCTCGAGCAGGCCGCCGACCCGGTTGAGCCGCGCGTGCACCGTGCCCGGCGCGACCCGCTCCAGCGCCGCGACCTCCCGCACGCTCATCCCGGCCATGTGCACCAGCACCGCGGTACGGCGCTCGTCGACCGGGACCCGGGCGAGGGTGCGCAGCACGGCCACGGTGCGCGGGTCGAGGCCCGCCTGCTCCTGCACCGGGGCGCCGCGCAGCCCCAGCCGCGCGGCCAGGCGGCGCCAGGTGCTCGCCGAGGACCGCACCGCGACCCGGCGCACCCACGCCTCCGCGTCCCCCTCGCGGACCTCCGACCAGCGCCGCCAGGCCCGCGAGTACGCGTCCTGCACGAGATCGTGGGCGGTCCCGGCGTCCAGGGTGATGGCGAACAGCTGGCCGACGAGCCGCGGGTAGTGGGCCTCGAGGTGCGCCCCGAAGTCCGCCCGAAGTCCGCCCGGCGCGGCGGGGACCTCCGCGAGGTCGCGCTCGACGAGGGAGCCGTCGGCGGAGGAGCCCTCCCCGGCGCCCTCCTCCGGACCGGCCGGAGCGGGCTCCTGCTCGACCTGTGCGCTCACCCTCCGCCCCTTCGTCGCGCCCTGCTGCCTCACATCACGTGCCCGCCGAGGGCGGCGCCCGCCCGCGGTCCTGATCGCGTATCGCGCGGGGCCCGTCCCCCGTTACAGCGAACCCCCGCCCGATTTACGCCCGATCAGCCTAGTACGAGGGCACCCATCCGGCTCCCGCGGCCCATCGCTCCGCCCTCGGGAGGGCGGCGTCGAACCACGGTTCCTTGCGCTCGACGTAGCGCGAGGCGTCCGCGTCGCCCGCGCACTCGGCCGCGGCCGCCCGCTTGACCTGCAGGTACTCCTCGCGCGCCGCCTCGTCGGCCCGCAGCCAGTCCCGCACCAGCAGGGCGTAGCGCCACCCGGGCGAGTCGCGCACCCGCACGTGCAGGTGCACGCGCTGCTCCGGGTCGGCGCCCGAGTAGTACCGCTTGCGCCAGTGCTCGGGGTCGGGGTCGGCCGGCTTCGGATCGTCCCGGGTGATCCCGGGGAGCCGGACGCGCCCGATCCCGCGCAGCGGCTCGTCGAGCGCGTCGGCGTCGGCCAGCGAGGCGACCGCGAGCTGCAGGTCCGTGACGTCCTTCGCGGGCAGTCCCGGCACGGCCGTCGACCCGATGTGCGCCACGCCGAGGCCGCGCTCCCCCGCCGCCCGGGCCACCCGGGCGGCGAGCCGGGCTCCCCGCTCGGCCCACCCCGGCCGCGGCTCGACGAGGACCGGGGCGCCCCCGCGGACCGCCCGCCCGAGCCGCACGTTCTCCTCGAAGGGCACCAGCCGCTCGTGCCAGAGCCGGTCGACCCGGGCGCGCAGCTCCTCCTCGGAGCCGTCGTTGTCCAGCACCGCGTCGGCGACGGCCAGCCGCTCGGCGTCCGAGGACTGCGTGGCGATCCGTGCCCGGGCGTCCTCCTCGCTCATCCCGCGGCTCTCCACGAGCCGGCGCACGCGCAGCTCCGCGTCCGTGTGCACGACGACGACCAGCGGGAAGCGGGCCGCGTTGCCCATCTCGACCAGGAGCGCGGCGTCGTGCACCACGACGGCGCCGGGGCCGGCCGCCGCGACCATCTCGGCCTGCCTGCGGGCGATCAAGGGGTGGGTGATGCCGTTCAGCACGGCGAGCTTGGCGTCGTCCCCGAAGACGAGCGAGGCGACCCGCGGGCGGTCCATCTCGCCGTCCGGCCGCACGACCTCGGGGCCGAACGCCTCGGCGATCCGCGCGAGCCCCTCCGACCCCTTGGCGACCACCTCGCGGGCGATCAGGTCGGCGTCGACCAGGACCGCGCCCAGCTCCACCAGCCGCCGCGACACGGTGGACTTGCCCGCGCCGATCCCGCCCGTCAGCCCGATCTGCAGCACGGCGTCGACCGTACCGGCGGGTGGATCATCCGGCGGCGGCGACCGGGGCCACCGAGGCCGGCGCGGTGGTGGTCGAGGGCGCGACGGCCGGGGCCGGCGGCGTGCTCGTCTCGGGCGGGGCCGGTTGGGTGGCGCCGTCCTTCGGCAGGACACGCAGCGCGAGGTCGACGAGCCGGTCGACCGGGGCCCCCGGGGCCCGTGCGGCGGCCGGCAGCACGAAGGTCAGCGTGTCCACCCCGTAGACGACCGCCAGCACCGTCTCGGTGCCCCGCTCGACCGCCACCGCCGGCGCGGCCCCGATCGCCAGGTCGCGCGACCGCCCGTCGGACCGCTCGGCGTTGGTGTTCAGCTGCCACTGCCGCTTGGCCGCCGCGGCGTCGGTGTAGCGCCCGATGTTGATGTCCAGCAACGTGTTCCCGCCGCCGGGGCCGCTGGCCGAGTACCGGCAGCCGATCCGCTCGGTGCGGTTCACGGACGGTTCCGGCACGCCCCGGATGGTCCGCAACGCCGTGGACCCGATGGGACGGGCGAACAGTGCGCCGAGATCGTCCGGCGCGAGGAGGGTGCCGCAGTCCTCCGCGAGGGCGATCTTCGTGGGGCCCGCGCCCGACCCCGCGGCGGCGGACGCGGGAAAGGTGGGGACGGGCAACGCCTCCTCCCCGGTGGCGGTGGAACAGGCGGTCAGCACGCCCAGCCCCACGGCAAGCATCGCCACCACACGTCCCCCGAAACGCATGGATCAACCGTAGGTCGAGATGCATGATCGTTACACGTGGCGCGCCCGGGTCGTCACGGAACGCAGCCCGATCGTGATCCCCGCGTCACCCGGGGGAGTACCCGGAGACGCCGAACGGCCCCGGTCCGCCAGGGACCGGGGCCGTTCGTCAGCCGCGCGTCAGGCTCAGGCCGGGATCACGCCCCGCCGGAGAGCTTCTCCCGCAGCGCCGCGAGCTGCTCGTCGCTGGCCAGCGACCCGCCGCTCTGCGCCTCCTGCGAGGCGCCGCCACCGGACGAGTAGTTGGCGGCGCCGGTGTCGGCACCCGCCTCCTCC
The DNA here is from genome assembly GCF_042658055.1 of Pseudonocardia lutea. NCBI lineage: Bacteria > Bacillati > Actinomycetota > Actinomycetes > Pseudonocardiales > Pseudonocardiaceae > Pseudonocardia > Pseudonocardia lutea. The sequence continues at coordinate 209,148 of NZ_JBHSQK010000005.1, read as the reverse complement.
TCGGCCTCGGCGGCCTTGCGGATCTGCGTCATGTGCTGCTCGTAGCGCTCGTGGGCCTCGGCGTACTGCTTCTCCCAGGCCGCCCGGGCCTCCTCGTAGCCTTCCTTCCACTCGCCGGTGTCGACGTCGAAGCCCTCGGGGTAGATGTAGTTCCCCTGGTCGTCGTACTCCGCCGCCATGCCGTAGCGGGTGGGGTCGAACTCGGTGTCGACCGTCATGCCCTCGTTGGCCTGCTTCAGCGAGAGCGAGATGCGGCGCCGGTCGAGGTCGATGTCGATAACCTTGACCATCGCGTCGTCGCCCACCTGGACGACCTGCTCCGGGATCTCCACGTGGCGCTCGGCCAGCTCGGAGATGTGGACCAGGCCCTCGATGCCCTCCTCGACGCGCACGAACGCGCCGAACGGCACCAGCTTGGTGACCTTGCCCGGGACGATCTGGCCGATCGCGTGGGTCCGGGCGTACAGGCGCCACGGGTCCTCCTGCGTCGCCTTGAGCGACAGCGAGACCCGCTCGCGGTCCAGGTCGACGTCGAGGACCTCGACCGTGACCTCCTGGCCCACCTCGACGACCTCGGACGGGTGGTCGATGTGCTTCCAGGACAGCTCGGAGACGTGCACCAGGCCGTCGACGCCGCCGAGGTCGACGAACGCACCGAAGTTGACCACCGAGGACACGACGCCCTTGCGCACCTGGCCGCGGGCCAGCTGGTTGAGGAACTCGCTGCGGACCTCGGACTGGGTCTGCTCCAGCCAGGCGCGGCGGGACAGGACCACGTTGTTGCGGTTCTTGTCCAGCTCGATGATCTTGGCCTCGATCTTGCGGCCGACGTACGGCTGGAGGTCGCGGACGCGGCGCATCTCGACCAGCGAGGCCGGCAGGAAGCCGCGGAGCCCGATGTCCAGGATCAGGCCGCCCTTGACGACCTCGATGACGGTGCCCTCGACCGGCTCGTCGGCCTCCTTGAGGGCCTCGATCGTGCCCCAGGCGCGCTCGTACTGGGCGCGCTTCTTGGACAGGATCAGCCGGCCCTCCTTGTCCTCCTTCTGGAGGACGAGGGCCTCGACGAACTCGCCGACCTCGACGACCTCGGCGGGGTCGACGTCGTGCTTGATCGACAGCTCCCGCGAGGGGATGACGCCCTCGGTCTTGTAGCCGATGTCGAGCAGGACCTCGTCACGGTCGACCTTGACGATGGTGCCCTCGACGATGTCGCCATCGTTGAAGTACTTGATCGTCTGGTCGATGGCGGCGAGGAAGTCCTCCTCCGACCCGATGTCGTTGACGGCGACCTGCGGCGTGGTCGGGGCGGCGGTGGTGTCGGTGGACATGTAGTGGGGTGCTCCGGTGGATGTCTTCGGTTGTGGCCGCGTCACGGGCGGCCGGTCGTGGTGTAGCCGTGACTGGATGATGCGTGTAACAGTCACCTTCGATCGTCGATTCCCCGCGGTCGCCCTCGCGCCGGCAGCCCCTCGCGCACCAGCCCGAGCCGGCACCGCGCACGTTGACCACGGGTACGGGCAATGCTACGCGGCACCCGATCAGCGGGGCAATGCGGGTCCCCGGTGCGGAACTGGGACGATCCGGGGCGTGAGCTGCACGTGTCGGGTGGATCGATCATGAACCCGCGGACGCCGCGCCGGGTCCCGCGATGAGCGCCGAGGAGGCGCTCGGGACGGCCGGGATCGCCCGCCGGACGGTGGGGCCGGCGGAGTCCGAACGGGCCAGCCGGGCGTGGTGGGACGCCGACGCCGCCGACTATCTGGCGGAGCACGGCGCGGACATCGGCGAGGCCGAGTTCGTGTGGTGCCCGGAGGGCCTGCACGAGGCGGAGGCCGGCCTGCTCGGCGAGGTCGCCGGGCGCCGCGTGCTGGAGGTCGGGTGCGGCTCCGCGCCCTGTTCGCGCTGGTTGAGGAGGCAGGGGGCGCACCCGGTGGCGCTGGACCTGTCCCGCGGAATGCTCCGGGCCGCCGCCGAGCTGAACGCGCGCACCAGGATCGACGTGCCCCTGGTCCAGGCCGGGGCCGAGCACCTGCCCTTCGCCGACGGCGCGTTCGACCTCGCCTGCTCGGCCTTCGGCGCCGTGCCGTTCGTGGCCGAGCCGGTGCAGGTGATGCGCGAGGTGCACCGGGTGCTGCGGCCGGGCGGCCGCTGGGTGTTCGCGGTCAACCACCCGATGCGCTGGATGTTCTCCGACGACCCCGGGCCGGACGGGCTGACCGTCACCCAGTCGTACTTCGACCGGACCCCCTACGTGGAGGTCGACGGCGAGGGCCGGGCCACCTACGTCGAGCACCACCGGACGCTCGGGGACCGGGTGCGCGACGTCGTCGCGGCCGGGCTGGTGCTCGACGACCTCGTCGAGCCGGAGTGGCCCGACGGGCTGGACCGGGTCTGGGGGCAGTGGTCGCCGCTGCGGGGCGAGCTCTTCCCCGGCACCGCGATCTTCGTGACCCACCGGCCGGCATGACGGCCCTGCGGGTCACGTGGCGCCAGGTCACGCGCTGGCGCGCGGAGCGGCAGCGGCTCACCGTGCCCGAGCCCGATCCCGTCGAGCTCGCCCGGCGGCTGACCGGCATCCACGCCCAGGTCGCCTCCAGCAGCGCGGCCATCGCGGCCGTGCGCGGCGGGACCGGCGTCGACGGGCCCCTGTGGACCGACCGGAGCCTCGTCCGGACCTGGGCCATGCGCGGCACGCTGCACCTGCTGCCGGCGGACGAGCTCGGGCTCTGGACCGCCGCGCTGACCGACCGCGAGTCGCGGCGCCGCTTCCCGCCCTCGTGGGAGCGCGAGCACGGGGTGTCCGGCGAGACGCTGCACGCGATCACCGCGGCGATCGGGCGGGTGCTGGGCGCGGAGCCGGTCGGCCGCGCCGAGCTCGTCGAACGGGTGTGCGCCGACCTCGGCCGGCCGGAGGTCGCCGGGCCCATGGCGACCGGCTGGGGGGCACTGCTGAAGCCGGCCGCCGCCCGCGGGCTGCTCTGCTCGGGCCCCGACGGCACCTTCGTCTCCCCCGCCGGCTGGCTCGGCCGCCCGCTCGACGAGTGGCCGGCGGACGAGGCGAACGAGACGGTCCTGCTCCGGTTCCTCGCGGCCAACGGCCCGGCCACCGCGGGCGACGTGGCCCGCTGGTGGGGCGAGCAGCCCGCGCCGGCGAAGCGCTGGATCAGGCGGGCCCCGGTGGTGCCGGTCGAGGTCGAGGCCGAACCCGGGTTCGTGGTCCGGTCCGAGGACGCCGACGGGCTCGCCGCCGTGCCGGCCGACGGCGTGCATCCCGGCGACGGCCCCTTCCTGCTGCCCGGCTTCGACCCGTGGGTGATCGCGCCGTTGAGCCACCGCCGCCGGGCGATCCCGGAGGGACGGGAGCGCGAGGTCAGCCGGACGGCCGGGTGGATCTCCCCGGTGCTCGTCGTCGACGGGCGGGTGGCCGGGGTGTGGGAGCGCTCCGGCGAGGCGACGATCACGGTGCGCCTCTTCGCCCCGCTCCCGGCGGCGACGCGCCGGGCCGTGGCCGAGCGCGCCGGCACCGAGCTCGTCTGGGCCTGAACCCGCGGGATAGGGTCCTCCAGGTGCCGATCGACGCCTCCCAGCTCCGCTCCCTGCACGGCCCCACGACGGCGGGCCAGCTGAACGACCGGATGGGCATCGAGCTCCTCTCCGCCTCGCTGGAGGAGGTGCGCGGCCGGATGCCGGTGGAGGGCAACCGGCAGCCGTACGGCCTGCTGCACGGCGGGGCGAGCGGGGTGCTGGCCGAGACGCTCGGCTCGGTGCTCGCCGCGATGCACGCCCTTCCGGAACGCTTCCCGGTCGGGCTCGAGCTGGCGTGCACCCACCACCGGGCGGCCACCGAGGGGTACGTGACGGGCGTGGCCCGGCCCCTGCACGTCGGCCGCAGCACCTCGACCCACGAGATCGTCCTGACGGACGAGCAGGGCCGGCGCACCTGCACCGCCAAGCTCACCTGCCTGCACCGGGACACCGAGCCCACGGTCTGAGCCCCGGTCCCGCCCCGTCCGGAAGCACGAACGGCACTCCCGCTCACGTGTAGGTGAGCGAGAGCGCCGTTCGGCGGAAGGCGCTCAGGTGCCGACGTTCTCGCCGAGGTAGGCCTCCTGCACCCGCGGGTCGGCGAGGAGCTCGGCCCCCGTGCCGGACAGCGTGGTGCGCCCCAGGTCGATCACGTAGGCCCTGTCCGACAACGCGAGCGCGGCCAGCGCGTTCTGCTCGACCAGGAGCACGGTGGTGCCCTCGTCGCGCAGCTCCCGGACGGTGTCGAAGATCCGCTGGGTCATGATCGGCGAGAGCCCCATGGACGGCTCGTCGAGCATGAGCAGCTTGGGGCGGGACATCAGCGCCCGGCCGATCGCCAGCATCTGCTGCTCACCGCCGGAGAACAGCCCGGCCTTGTTGGTGCGCCGCTCCCCCAGCACCGGGAACAGGTCGTACACGCGCTGCATGTCCTGCGCGATGCCGGCCTCGTCCTTACGGGTGTAGGCGCCGAGGCGCAGGTTCTCCTCGACCGTCATGCGGGCGAAGAGCCGCCGGCCCTCGGGGCTGTGCGCCACGCCCCGGGACAGGATCTCGTGCGCCGGCATCCTCTGGATGGGCGTGCCGTCGAACTCGATCGTCCCGGAGACGGGCCGGAGCAGCCCGGACAGGGTGCGCAGCGTGGTGGTCTTGCCGGCGCCGTTCGAACCGATCAGGGACACGATCTGGCCCTGCTCGACGTCGAACGTCACGCCGCGGACGGCCTGGATGGCGCCGTAGGCGACCACCAGGTCGCGGACGGACAGGAACGCCATTACTCGGACTTCCCCTCTGCCGTTCCCGGTCCGGTGGCCGGTGTCGTGCCCGCCGTGCCCGCCCCGTTCGTGGGGGCGCCGGTGGCCAGCTGTGCCTCGACCTCCTCGGGCGGCGCGCCCAGGTAGGCCTCCACGACCCGCGGGTCGCCGCGCACCTCGTCCGGCGAGCCCTCGACCAGCAGCTCGCCCTGCACCAGCACCAGCACCCGGTCGCACAGCGTGAAGATGAACTTGGTGTCGTGCTCGATCACCACCACCGACACGCCCAGGTCGCGGATCGCGAAGATCAGCTGGCGGGTCGCCTCGGTCTCCTGCGCGTTCATGCCCGCGGTGGGCTCGTCGAGCAGCAGCACCGACGGGTCCGTCGCGAGCGCGCGGGCGATCTCGAGCCGGCGCTGGTCGCCGTAGGGCAGGTTGCGGGCCAGCTCGTCGGCGAAGCGGGTCAGCCCGACGAACGCGAGCAGCTTCTCCGCCCGCTCGGCCGCCTCCGCCTCGCTGCGCCGGAACCGCGGCCCGTGCAGCAGCGACGAGACCGGCCCCTGCTTCATCCGCACGTGCCGGCCCACCAGGACGTTCTCCGTGGCCGTCATGGACGGGAAGAGCCGGATGTTCTGGAACGTCCGGGCCACGCCCGCCTCGGTGACCCGCGCCGGGTCCTGCGGCATCGGCTTGCCGCGCAAGGTGACCTGGCCCGACGTCGGCGTGTAGAGCCCGGTGAGGCAGTTGAAGAAGGTCGTCTTCCCGGCCCCGTTGGGCCCGATCAGCCCGATGATCTCGCCCTCGTGCAGCGCGAGGTTCACGTCGCTCAGGGCCCGCAGGCCGCCGAACTGCATCGTCACCCCGGAGGTCACCAGGATCGGCTCCCGGGTGCCGGTGGCGATGTGCATGTCCTCCGCGAGCTCGGCGGTGACCTCCTCGGGAGGGGCCTCCGCCTCCACGGGGGGCTCGGGCGCCACGGTGCCGTCGGGGCCGCCGGTGCCGTCGGCGGCCTGGGGGTTCTCGCTCACGGCTCCACCCTCGTCGGCAGGGGCCCGGGGCCCTCCTTGGCGACGTCCTCGACGTCGGGGTCGGTCAGCTCCGCCTTGCGGTGCCGGTCCGGCACGATGCCCTGCGGCCGGAACCGCATGATGAGCACCAGCGCCAGGCCGAACAGCAGCAGCCGGTACTCGGAGAACTCGCGCAGCTTCTCCGGCAGCACGAACAGGATCGAGGCGCCGAGCACGGCGCCGGGGATCGTGCCCATGCCGCCGAGGATGACCGCGGCGAGCAGCGTGACCGACTCCAGGAACCGGAAGGAGTCGTAGGCGACGACGGCCGTCTTGTGCGCGAAGAACGCACCGGCCAGGCCGGCGAGCATCGCGCCGATGAGGAACGCCAGGATCTTGATCGGGCCGGTCCGGATGCCCATGGCGCGGGCCGCGTCCTCGTCCTCGCGGATCGCGATCCACGCCCGGCCGAGCCGGGAGTTCTTGAGGTGCGCGAACACCAGCATGACGGCCGCGACCAGCAGCACGATCAGGACGTAGTACAGGACGCCGGACGGCAGCCGCACGCTCCCGATCGTGATCGAGTCGGAGAACTGGAAGTCCCCGACCGCGACGGCCGGGATGTTCGGGATGGCGTTGGCGCCGCCGGTCAGCCCGCCGATGTTGTTCTGCGCGCTGCGCACGAAGATCTCACCGAAGGCCAGCGTGACGATCGCCAGGTAGTCGCCGCGCACCCGCAGGGTCGGCGAACCGACGATCGCGCCGAACAGCCCCGCCACCACGGCCGAGATGACCATGACCAGCAGGAACGGCAGGTGGATGCCGATCTGCGAGGCGGCCGCCCCGGACAGGTTCGCCGCCACGAAGGCGCCGATGCCCAGGAACGCGACGTACCCGAGGTCCAGCAGGCCGGCGAGGCCGACCACGATGTTGAGCCCGATCGCGGTGGCCGCGTAGACGCCGATGTTCGACGCCACCGTCATCCAGTACTCGGTGCCGGCGCTGGTCAGCGGCAGCAGCAGGGCCACGATCAGCAGCACGATCACGCTGAACGTCCGGTGCCGCTCCGACACCGCGGAGACCCAGGTGAGCAGGCCGGAGGCGTTGAGGGCGGCGATCGCGCCGCCCAGGGCGGCCAGCAGGGACAGGAACACGACGCCGGCGTAGGGGTTCACGACCCCGCCCTGGCCGCCGCTCGTGAGCACCGCCGCGACGACCAGCAGCACGATCACGAACAGGACGACGAGCAGGATCCACTCCACCCACCAGGGCAGCCGCCAGGTCCACACCGGCTTCGGCTCGAGCCCGCCGGCCCGCGCGCCGAGCACCGTGACCAGGCCGCCCACCAGGGCGACGATCGCGCCGAACGCGACCGTGCCCTCGGAGGCGGTGATCGCGCCGAGCCCGCCGCCCTCGACGGTGATCCACAGGCCGTTGATCAGGGCGACGACGGTGGCGCCCCACCCCAGTCCGCGGACGATGCGGTGCCGCGCCGGGATCCGGAGCAGCGCCACGACGACGGCGGCGAGGCCCAGGACCACGAGGTCGAGCCGGAACCCGGTGACGCCGAACGGGTCGACGAAGAAGTTGAGGGTCGCCTTCTCCGGGTAGGGCCCCTCGTTGAGCACGAAGGTGACCCACGGCAGGTACGCGCCGACGATCGTCAGCACCCCGCCCACGATCATGAGGGCCTTCGAGCGGGGGGCCGCGGCGTTGAGCAGGCCGGCGAGCCGGCCGGTGTGCCGCGGCGCCGCGGCGGCGGCCGGCGGGACGGGGGTCGCGGTGGTGGTCATGCGCGCACCCGCTCGGACTCGCCGAAGAAGCCCTGGGGCCGGAACACCAGGACGGCGATCAGCACCACGAAGATCCAGACGTAGTCGTAGGCCGTGCCACCGGGAAGGTACTGCCCGGCCAGGGCCTTGACCAGCCCGATCACCAGCCCGCCGACCACCGCGCCGCGGATGTTGCCGATCCCGCCGAGCACCGCCGCGGTGAAGGCGAAGATGCCGTTCTGGAAGCCCATGTCGATGTTGATGTTGTTCAGGTAGCTGCCGTACAGCACGCCCGCCACCCCGGCGAGGGCGCCGCCGATGGCGAAGGTCAGCACGATGACCCGGTCGGGGTCGATGCCCATCAGCCGTGCCACGTCCCGGTCCTGGGAGGTGGCGCGCATGGCCCGGCCCAGCCGGGTCCGCTCGATGAACCGCTCGAGGCCGAAGGCCAGCACCAGCGACATGACGATCAGCAGGATGCCGACGTACCGGATCGGCACGCCGTCCCCGATCGGGATCACCAGGGTGCCCTCGATGAACAGGTTCGGGAACGGGAGGGCCGCCGTGGCCCCCGGGTAGAACACGCGCATCGCCTCCTGCAGCGCGACCGACACGCCGAGGGCGGTGATCAGCGGGGCGAGGCGTGGTGCGTTGCGCAGCGGCCGGTAGGCGAAGCGCTCCATGGCCACGGCGATGAGCATCGCGACGAGCGCGCCGGCCACCAGGGCGATGGGCAGCGCGAAGTACCAGGTCGTGGCGATGGCGGTGGGCAGGACGTAGGTCAGGGTGGCCAGGCCGCCGTAGGCGCCGACCATGAAGATCTCACCGTGCGCGAAGTTGATCAGCTGGATGATCCCGTAGACCATCGTGTAGCCCAGCGCGATCAGCGCGATCAGCGAACCGAGCACCAGCCCGTTCGCGACTTGGGAAAGGAACGTGGACAACCGAGGGGTCTCCTCCACCGCGTGCAGGAGCGGGGACGGGTGGTGTCCCGTCCCCGCTCACGTGCTTCCTCGTCGCGTGTCCCCGGGTCGGGGATGCGCGTCAGCCGGCCGGGTAGGTGCCCGTCTCCAGCGGCTGGAACTCGCCACCCTGGACCGAGTACACGGTCAGCACCTTGTTGGTGGTGTCGCCGAACTGGTCGAAGGAGATGGCACCCGTCGCACCCTGCAGGTTGGTGGCCTGGACCGCCTGGATGAGGCCGTCCCGGGTGGCGTCGGAGAAGGTGCCGTTGCCGACCGCCTTCGCCAGGCCCTGGATGAGGACGTTGGCCGCGTCGTAGGTCAGCGCGCCGTAGGCGCTGAACGGCTCGGAGTAGCCGGCCTGCTGGTAGGCGTCGATGAAGGCCTTCGCGCTGGGCAGCTGCTCCGGCGGGGCGCCGACGTTGGTGGCCAGGTCGCCCTGGCGACCCCCGAGCGAGACGTAGGTCTTGTCGACGATGCCGTCGCCGCCCATCAGCGGGATGTTGAGGCCGGCGTCCGCGAGCTGCTTCGACAGCGGGCCGGCGACCGGGTACTCACCGCCGTAGTAGACCGCGTCCGGGTTCGACGGGCGGATCTTCGCGATCACGCCGGAGAAGTCGGTGTCCTTCTCGCCGACCTTCTCGCGCGCGACGACGTTGGCGCCCAGCTTCTGCGCCTCGGCCGCGAACTGGGCCGCCAGGCCCGCGCCGTACGTCTTGCCGTCGTCGATGACCGCGATGTTCTTCTTGCCGGCCTTCTGGACCAGGTACTGGGCGGCGAAGGGGCCCTGGATGGCGTCCGTGGTGGCGGTGCGGAAGTACGTCGGGAACGGGCGCGCCGGGGCGGTCTGCCAGTTGTCGCCCTGGGTCAGCGCCGGGTTGGTGTTGGCCGGCGAGATCTCGACGATCTTCTTGTTCGCCAGGACCGGCGCCGCCGACTGGGCGGTGGAGGAGTTCAGGGTCCCGATCACGCCGACGACGTTCGGGTCCGAGGCCAGCTTGGTGGCGGCCTGGCCGGCCACCTGGGCGGTCGCCTGGTCGTCCTCGGCCTGCAGCGCGAGCCGGTAGCCGGGCACGGTGCAGTTCTGGTTGGCCTGGTTCACCGCGAGGTCGGTGGAGTTCTTCATGCCGAGGCCCAGGGCCGAGAGGCCGCCGGAGAGCGGCGCGACGAAGCCGACGACGAGGGTGCCCTTGCTGGTGTCGCAGGACCCTCCGCCCCCGCCGGTCGCCTCTTCCCGGTTGGTGCTGCACGCGGTGAGCGCGAGGGCGCCCGCGAGCAGGGCGGCGGTCGCAGCGACCTTCCGCGTCCGACTCATGTTCTGTCCTTCCGTGCCAACCACGTCGTAGGCGGTCCCCCGAGCCCCCGCCAGGCCCCCGGACAGACGCCGGAAGCGCCGCGGACGTTAGGTCACCGGGAGGGGCGGCGTCATCCCGAGCGGCGGCAGCTTTACCAGACCGCAATCGGATTTCGCGCAGCGTCACGATCCACTCACCCGCGGTGGTGAGTTATCAGATCGTTATCAACTGGCAAGGCGCTGACCAGCGCAGACGCCATTAGCACGTGGCGAAGCTCGCACTTCCGCCGGGGTCATTACCGCAGAGTAACGATACGTATGGGCCGGAGAACGCGACGAGGCCGGCCCGGCTCGGCCGGGACGGCCTCGTGGGGTGGCTCGCTCGGCGAGCTCCGCTCAGCCCTTCGCGGGAGCCAACCCCTCGATGACGGCCTCGGCGACCGCCTTCATGGTGGTGCGGCGGTCCATCGCGGTGCGCTGGATCCACCGGAAGGCCTCGGGCTCGGTCATGTTCTGCTTGGCCATCAGCAGACCCTTGGCGCGGTCGACGACCTTGCGGGTCTCGAAGCGGTCGTGCAGCGTGGCGACCTCGTCCTCGAGGGCGCGCTTCTCGGCGAAGCGCGACACGGCGAGCTCGATCGCGGGCACCAGCTCGTGCCGGGCGAACGGCTTGACCAGGTAGGCCATGGCGCCGGCGTCGCGCGCCCGCTCGATGAGGTCGCGCTGGCTGAAGGCGGTCAGCATGACGACCGGCGCGATCTTCTCCTCGACGATCGTCGCGGCCGCCTCGATGCCGTCCTTCTTCGGCATCTTGACGTCCATGATCACGAGGTCGGGCTTGAGGTCGCGGGCCATCTCGATGGCGGCCTCGCCGTCGGGGGCCTCGCCCGCGATCTGGTATCCCTCTTCCCCGAGCATCTCGGTCAGGTCGAGGCGGATCAGCGCCTCGTCCTCCACCACGAGGACCCGCCAGCCGACGGCGGGTCCGTCGTCGGTCGGCTTGTCCTCGGACACTGGCTGGCTCACGGGTGGGTTCTCCTTAGGCATGCGGGTCGAACGCAAGGCCCCAGGGTAGCGGCGATAGGGTTGCGCCCAGGTTGCCCTGCCCGTGTGATCCCGTGCGACGCGAGCGAGAACACAGTCGGGGACCGGCCGGCCCCCGTAGCCCAATCGGCAGAGGCAGCGGACTCAAAATCCGCCCAGTGTGAGTTCGAGTCTCACCGGGGGCACCCCTTCTACCTGCGGACGTCGTCCGTGCGCAGGTCTGCGCTCCACTCCATCCCCTCCGGAGCCCCTCCGCGTACGCGCCCGAACCCCTCGACCCCCTCCGTCCGCAGGGTGACGCGGCAGTCACGGCGTGTCACCGCCGCGTCCTCCCGGGCTTGGGCACACTCTCCTGCTATGATCGTCACAACCCAAACGGGTGCATGCCTCTTGCCCAGGGGAGGCGTGGCCGGCCAACGGCGGCAGGTCAATTGCACTCGGGGGTCAGGAAGAGGTCCGGGGAAGGCCTCCTCCGACGTGACTACACCTGCGTCGTAGGAGAAGACTGCCCCGTGCCGGACCTCTGGTACCTCGCGTTCCTGCTCGCCTACCCCGTGTACGTCCTGCTGATGGCGGGCGTCCTCCGCCTCTGCGGGGTTCCGAAGGCCGACGTCGCGGCCTGGGCCCTCAAGCACGCCGACCGCCAGCGCGTCACCGAGCTGCTGCGCGTCGCCAGGGGCCTGCCGTCCGCCACGCTCCCCGAGGCTCCGCCCGCCGAACTGCCGTCGGCGGAGAAGGCCGCCTCGACCGAGTGACCCACGCTCTTCGCCGCGTCAAGGTCGATCACCTGTTACAGTGATCGGGACGACGAACACCACTACCAGGTCCGGCGAAAGAGAAAGGGCTCGGCTGTGCCGTGGTCGTCGTATGTCTCGTGGAGCCCTCTGGCGCTCCTGGCGGGCTATCCCCTCTACCTCGGCTTGATGGCGCTGGTCATGCGCCTCGCCGGGGTGTCCAAGACCGAGGTCGCGAAGTTCCTCGTGGCCCAGGCCGGGTCGAAGCGCCTCGTCGAGATCATCAAGGCCGTGCGCAGCGCCTCCCCCACTCCCCCGGCCGAGCTCCCCGCCGTTGCGACCGAGCCGACCACGACCGAGTCGACCTCCAACAGCAGCGCGCCCTGACCAGGGACTATCACCCTGTGTTACTATCTTCGTGACATAACGTAGTAACGTTCTCGGCGTCGGTCACGGATAGTGACCGCGCGGACCGCCGAGGAGAGCCCGATGTCGCAGTACCCCTACCCGCCGCAGCAGCCCCACCACTACACCGGCCCGACGCACGCCGCCCGCGAGCCGCGCAACGGCCTCGGGCTGGCCGCCCTGATCATCGCCCTGGTCGGGTGCCTCTTCGGCATCGTGCCGTTGACCGGCTTCGTCGCGGTCATCTGCGGCATCGTCGCCCTCGCGCTGGGTCTGGCCGGCTGGGGCCGGGTCCGCAAGGGCCTCGCCACCAATAGCAAGACCACGAACTTTGGGCTGTTCTTCTCGATCGCCGCGCTCGCCCTCGGCATCTGGGGCATCACCATCGTCTTCAGCGCCACCGACAAGCTGGTGAACGACCTCAACAACATCCCCGCTGCGCCGAGCCTGTCGACCCCGGCCGTCCCGGCGAGCGACAGCAGCGTCAGCTCGAACGTCGGCACGTGGGGTCAGGCCTTCCGCTACGGGGACGGCCTCACGGTCACCGTCTCGGAGCCCGTCGCCTACAAGCCCAGCCGGTACGCCGTCACCACGACCGGCCGCGCCGTCAAGGTCGACATCACCGTGACCAACGAGTCCTCCCAGCCCTTCGACTCCGCCATCGTGCAGATCACCGGCTCGCACGGCGGGTTCTCCGCGCCGCAGATCTTCGACTCGGCCAAGGGCCTCGTGGGCGCCCCGTCGGGCACCGTCCTGCCGGGCAAGTCCATCACCTTCCCCGTCGGGCTCGAGGTCGGAGATGAGGTCGGCGACTTCCAGGTCGAGGTGACGCCCGACTTCATGCACGACTCCGCGGTCTTCACCGGCCGCGCGTGACCAGCGGACGCCGCCTGGAGGGGTGATGGCGTCCCGCACAGAGAAGAGCCCCGCCCGGCTGATCGCTGGGCGGGGCTCTCGTCGTCTACGCGGTCCGCGGTCGGAACTGCACCACGTTGCTGTTGCCGATCGGAGGAGGCGGGAGCTGATGCGCCTTGCCCGTGCCCGGCTGCGGGATGACGTGGGCGTAGACCTTGAGCAGCATGATCGCGTCGGTGTGGCCCAGCCACCGGCTGACCTGCAGGTAGTGGTCCGGAGGCCCGGCCCGCAGCTGCATCGTCGCGAACGTGTGTCTGAGGTCGTGCAACCTCACCGGCGGGACGCCCGCCCGGCGGCACGCAGGCTTGAAGATCGTCTCGTGGAAGGCGCCCGGCTCCACGGGCTGTGTCCAGTCCAAATTCCGGCTGAGATCGACCCGGCTCCCCTGCCGCTGACGGATGCCGCCGACCTTCCTGTTGGGGAAGAGCGGCGCGTCCGGGTCGCTGCCGTTGGGGTGCGTATCGGTCAGGTAGCTCGCCATCATCTCCGCGAGCCACGAGTCGAGCGGCACCGTCCGGCGCGAGGTGCGGGACTTCGGGGTGCCGACGTGCCACACGCCCTTCTTCTTCCAGCGCGTGCGGCGGACTCGGACCGAGCCTTGCCCGCCGTGGAGTGTCAGGTCCCCGACGTCGAGGCCGGCCAGCTCGGCGGCCCGCAGTCCGGTGTAGGCCAAGAACAACACCGTCACCGCATACACCGGGTACTGCCGGCCGACCTCCTCCGCCACGGCCGCGACCTGCTCGGCGGTCAGGGCCGTGCCCTCGAAGTGCTCCAGGTTGATCGTGCCGACACCGTCGACCTTGTCCGCCGGGTTGGCGGTGAGGATGTCGTGCCGGACGGCGTACTTGAGCACGCGGTTGAAGGCGGCCCAGGCGTGCCGGTAGGTCCCGGCCGCGAGACCCCGCGCGGCGAGCTCGCCCGCCCACGTCTCGGCCCGCTGCCCGGTGATCGCGCCTACCGGTACCCCTCCCCACACCGGCAGGACGTACCGGCGCAGAACGGCCCCGTAGTCGTCGAGGGTGCGCTGCTTGAGCTTGCCGTGCTTGACCCTGGGCGCCATCGAGTCGAGCCAGGCCTGTGCGACCTCGCCGAAGGGTGCCTCTGCCACGGAGGCGTCTCGCACGGTGCCGCTGAGCGACCGCTCGGACTCCACCTCGGCCTTGCGCGCGAGCGCCTCCTTCCTGGTGTGGAAAGTCTCCTGCCGGAACCTCTTCCCGCCGGAGGTGTCGTAGGCGCGCTCGGTCCAGCGCACCTCGTAGTGGGTGATGCGGCCTTCCCGGGGCAGGCAGCGCGAGCAGCTTCGCGGGAAGACCTTCTGCACGTGCGCCATCAGCCGCGCCGCCGAGGGAAGACGGCACCCGCCAGGCACCGGCGGGAGTGCCCCGACGTGAAGTTGATGCGGAAGAGGTCGGTCTCCAGGAGCACCACCTCCTCCACCATCAGCCAGCGCGGCCCGGACAGGGTGCGGATCCAGACCCGGTCCCCTCGACGCAGGTCGGCGAGGCGGGCGATTTCGTGCTGCATGGTGCTCCTCCGGATGACCACAGTGGACGGTTCCGGAGCCGAACCGTACGCCAAGTGGATCTTGAAACGCGCCGCGCAAATGGGCGTCGATGCAGGTCAGAACGGGTGCAGGCCCGGCCGCCCAGGGAGCCGACGACCGGGCCTGCGTGCCTACCTACGGGAGGAAGGCGTCAATGTGGTCCAGGCTGTCGTAGCGCAGCCAGCCGATCGGCCCGGTGCGGACCTCGTAGCCCTCCGCCCGGCGGAGCTCCAGCCCCATGTCCTGCAGCTCCTCGCGCAGACGCTCGAACCGCTCGTGCTCGCTCTCCATTGCTATTCCTTCCGTTTTGCGGGCGGTCCAATAATACAAAGGAGCCTTCCTGTCAAGCGTCATTGTTGAAGTTGCTCCGAGCGGGTGAAACGGGTAGTAGGCTATAGGTAACGAACGGGCAGGAGAGCGCCATGGGATACAACAAGTCAGTCGCCAAGGATTCGGCGCTCACGGCCGAACTGAAGAAGGCGGGATACAACCTCAAGGCTGCCGCACAGGAGATGGGCGTCGGCTATCAGCATCTCGTGAATGTCGCCCGAGGGCGGACGCACGCCAGCCAGCCTGTCATTGATGGATTCGAGCGCCTCACCGGAAAGCCGATCTCGGAATTCGTCTCCGGCTGGGTCCTGGTCGCGCCGTTCCGGCACCATCCCGGAAGCCAAACAAAGCCGTAGTAACAGCTCATGAATGGCGATTACTACCGAGCCCGAGCGGGTACGTAGTAGCGTATGAAGCGTCCGGGAGAACGCCTCACAGGGAGCCATTCAATGAGCACGAACGAGCTGATTGAGAACTTCGACCACTCCGCCCCGCTTCAGAAGCAGATGGAGGAGTTGAAGCGGGTAACTCGCTCGTTCTACAACGACGCCATCCTGGCCGACCAAAAGGCGCAGCGCACTGAGCGCCCCGCCCACGCGAAGCCGGGGCTGCTCAAGCGCCTCTTCGCGTGAGGATCTTCGGCTGGGCGGCCGACAACGGTGGCTGCGGCTACTACCGGGTCAAGCTACCCCTCGACACGCTGCGCAGCCTCGGGCACGAGACCCTGACGGCCACCGTCATGCCCGACGAGTGGCAGGAGACAGCGGACGTGATCGTGGGCCAGAGGGTGTGCAACCCCGGCCCGACGAGCCGGTGGCAGAAGCTCGCGCGTGAGGGCTCCGCCAAGCTGGTGTTCGAGGTTGACGACGACCTGCTGAACGTTCACCACTCCAACCGAGCCGGCCACGCCTTCTTCAAGCAGCCGGAGATCCGTCAGAACCTCACGGACAACATCACCGTCGCTGATCTGGTGACGGTGACCAATGAGCACCTGGCCGAGCGGGTGTCGGCGTTCAACCCGAACGTCGCGATCCTGCCGAACTACATTCCGGCCGCCATGCTCGACCTCCCCACCCCGCCAGAGGCGGAACGGCTCACTGTCGGCTGGGCGGGTTCAGCGACTCACCGGATGGACTGGGAAGAGGCCGCGGAGCCCATCGCGAAGTTCATGGTGAAGGGCGCCGCCAAGCACCTCGACATGCACTTCATTGGCGACTTGCACGAACACTGGTTCGACTTCCGCCCCTGGGACAAGCTCGGCGGGAGAATCCGCCGGTCGCCTTGGGTGCAGCGCATCCCCGACTATCACGCTGCGCTGGACTTTCATATCGGCCTCGCGCCGCTCAAGCCGCACGTCTTCAATCTGAGCAAGAGCCCCATCAAGGCGCTGGAGTACGCAGCCCGGGGCATCCCTGTCATCGCCTCCGACTTCGGCCCGTACGCCGCGTTTGTGCAGGACGGCGAGACGGGCGTGCTGGTGCGCGAGCGTGCGGGCTGGGCTGCTGCGCTCTGGGAGCTGTCCCGGGCCGACGGTCCCCGCCGGCAGATGAGCAAGGCGGCCCAGGAGCTCGCCCGCGCCCACACCATTGAGGGCAACGCCTGGCGCTGGGAGCGGGCGCTCTCCGTCTAGGAGACGATCACGCCACCTTCGTCAGTTTCATCCAAGAGTCATATGAGAGGCCAGCAATGGTGCTGCCCGAGGAGCGCGAATACGCGATCGAAAAGGTGCCGGCCGTCCCAGCCGTTCTAAGGAGGCCATTGAAGGTGCCGCTTCCGTACGTTGGACCGAGTGACAACACCTTCACTGTTACCGTCCCGGATACGCTCTGGACGACTGTGTCAATGGGACCCGTAACATCTCCGAACGTACCGTTCGTCAAGTCCAGAGCTCGCACCGACCAACTAATGGAGGCGCCCGACGGACAGTTGACGAAGAATATCATGTTGCCGACACCATACAGCGACAGGAAGCCCTCGATGATGTAGACAGAGTTTGCAACCACATTGAACTGCAGATCGTTGTCTGTGACGACAAACCCGCTGTCGTCGTACTGCAAGGAATTCTTGTACTTGTAGGTAGATCCGCCGGGGAGATCTGCCCATTTGACTCCGCTGGCCTGAGACGAGTCGGCCGTCAGAACCTGGCCGTTCGTTCCGACCGCGACCCTGGCGGGAGTGTCATTCGCGGTGCCAACGAGAAGGTCACCCTTAGCGTCAACGAGGGACTTCGGGATCTGTGCATCATTGGTGACGTTGCCGAGGCCGACATCGCCCTTCGCGAGCGCCAGGTCAGTCTTGAGTTGAGCCGGGGTGCGGTTCGTCCAGGCGCCGGACTTGCGCTGGATGATGTCGTTGTTCGTCGGGACCAGCCCGCCGATAGCGGTCAGGTCCGAGTCGAGAGGTTGGTAGGCCGCGTCGCTCTGCGTCTTGGTGTAGTAGCGCGCGTCGCCACGGGTGTTGTTGAGGTACTGGGTGTGGTCGTCGTCGCCCAGCCCCGTCAGGGCGCCGTGATCCGTGACGCCTCCCCCGCCCGGCGTGGCGGAGATGGTGATGGTGTCTCCGGCGTCGTCGGGCGTGATGGTGACGTTCGAGCCGGCCACCAGGGTCGTGCCCATCACGTCCCGCACCTGCTCGTCGGTGTAGGCGGCGGGAGCATTGATGAGGTCGTCGTAGTCGCCGGAGGTCGCGACAGCCGCAAGGTCCGCCGAGTCGGCCTTCGCCGAGAGGAGCGAGTCCGTCTCGGTCTCGGTGTAGTAGCGACCGTCGTGGTTGTGATTGCCGACGGCGACTTGCGACGCCCCGGTACCCGTGGGCAGCTGAGCGAACGGCAGTGTTCCAGTGGTGATGTCGGAGGCCGACATGGTGTACGCGGCCCACGCTCCCGACACGCGGCGGAGGAGCTGGCCGTTCGTCGGCGTGAGCCCTGCGATGGTCGTCAGGTCGGAGTCGAGCGGCTGAGCGCCGATATCGTCCGGGCTGTCGGGGATCGTCGGGGTGCCGGTCAGGTCGGCATACGCGCCCGAGGTCGCGACGTCCGCAAGCCCCGCGAAGAAGCCGTCAATCTCGGTCTCGGTGTAGTACCGGGCGTCCCCTCGCGCCTGCGTCAGGTACTGCGGGTGGTCATCGTCCCCGAGGCCCGTGAGCGCCCCGTGGTCGGTGACGCCTCCGCCACCACCAAGGTCCGGGTGGGTGTGGGTGCCGAGGCGGGACAGCACCGTCGCCTTCAGGTCGGCGAGCTCTCGCTTGAGGTCGCGGATGGTCCGCCACGGGTCATCCATCCGCCGCACGTCGGCCATCAGACGAACTCCACTTCCATGGTCTGGTCGTTGCTGCGGTCCACGGAGACCGACAGCTTGGACACGCGGTACGCACCCGCCTGCAGGCCGAGACCAGCGTCGTAGGCGTAGGAGACGGTGTCGCCCGGACCGAAGTCGCCAGGCTCGCAGCCGATGCGCGACTTCACAGTCACGCCGGGCTGGAAGAACTGCTGGGCACGCGCCGCGAGGTAGGCGTCGCCGTGCTCCTCCAGCGTGGTCAGCACCGACACCTTGTCGAAGTTCTCCGACCCCCAGGTCCGCCCGTACGCCTCGCGCACGGCGACGTTCGCCCGGGCCACGTAGAGCGTCTGGCTCTCGCCGTCGTCGTACTCCGTGGTGCCGCTGAACAGCCCGTCCGACACGAGGTCGTCCGGGGCGACCGACAGAGCAACATCGGCGCTGTCGATGTTGCGCTCGTCCAGGAACACCGAGGCGGAGAGGTCCAGACCGCGCGTCGGATAGGCAAAGCGCAACTCTCGGGTGTCCGGGTCGACCCAGATGTCGAAGCCGTTCTCTACGGCGCCCAACTCCGCCAGGCGGGTTCCGATGTTGTGCAGCTCGGACGCCAGGTAGGTCCGGTCTCGCAGGACGCCAGAGGTGCCGATGCCCGAGGTGTCCAGGCCGTAGTCGCCGAACGGGAGGTCCTGCCAGTGGTCGACGAGCGCCTTGCCGATGAGGAACTGGTCGTCCTCGGAGAACACCAGGTCAGCAGTCACGCCCATTCGGAACGTGTAGCCGAGCAGGCCCGCCGCGCTGAGCTGCACCGCCTGGCCGGCCACGCTCGCGACCTGGATCTCACCGGCCCACGCCAGCCCGTCGTCCGCGTACACCCACAACTCGGACGGGAAGTTGCGCAGGTTGGACAGGCGCTCCTTGACGGCGTCGCTGAGCGACCGAATGGGACACCCTGCCGAGGCGGAGCCCGGCCGATTCAGCTCGTCGGTGTACTTGAGGGTGTCGAAGACGAGCCGGTCCACCTCCACCAGGTTCGGCGGACCGACCTCCTGCGGCACCCTGGCCGCCAGCACGCATTCGAACTCGGCCATTAGGAGACCCGGGTCAGTTTGACCCAAGAGCCCTTCTTGACCGTAACAGCGGCGGTGCCGAAGAGAAGCTCCCAGGCCGCCGACGCTGATTGCACGTCAATGAATCCTTTGATGAAAGCCCCGGTGTAGTTCGCAGCGTTGCCGCAGACAACGAGAAGTGCAGCCATCCGACCGGTTCCGGAGTCGAGGCTGCCCTCTCCAACTGCCCTATTGATGGTGCTACCAATCTCACCCTGCACAGAAATCGCATCGTTGAAGAGGGTCAGCTCCGAGGTCGCGTCCACATACATCAGTGCAGTGGTTAGACCTTCGCCCTTCCAAACGATGGCTGACTCAAGGATGTACTTGCCCTGGGCAATGGCGCCACTGAAAATCGCCGCGTCGTTGGTCCCGACATCATCGGCGCTCTTGTAGAGGACAATCGGATCCCAGCCTCCCCATTCCAGGCCCGACGACTGAGCGCTGTTCGTGCGGAGAACCTTTCCGTCCGTCCCCGCTGATAGGCGAGAGACTGCGTTGTCTGCAGTGCCGACGAGCAAATCGCCCTTCGCGTCCGCGAGCGACTTCGGGACGAGCTCGCCGGTCAGACTGCTCGCCAGGTTCGCTGCCGACCGCATGTCGGTGATGTCGGCGCTCTCGATGTCCGTCGCGTTGGCCGCCACAGCGATGCGCGCGAGCAACACCGAGGCCTTCCACGAGGAGTCTGGGCCGGGTGCCGCCCCGCCGACATCGCCCTTCCGGTAGCCGAGGCGCGGCAGGCCCCTCCCGGACGAGTCGTAGGGGTTGTCCTGCACTACGAGGTAGATCTCGTCGGTGCGGGCCTGCGAGGCATCAGCGGCGGAGATGGTTACCGTCTGGCTGGTGGCGTCGAGGCGGACGAGGTAGTTGCCTTGGCCCTGGTTGTCGCCAGAGACGATGTAGTAGTCGGCCTTGGCCGTCAGCGACCCGACGCGCACGCTCATCGCCGGGACCGACTGCGCCTGCACCTTGAAGGCGCTGGTCGGCTTGAGATAGCCCTCGGTGAAGACCTCCAGTGGGAAGCGAGCCTCCTCCGCCGACAGGTCACCGACGGCGCTGCCCGAGCTGTCAGTCCGGGCCCCGACCGCGTTCACGCTGAAGGTCGAGTCCGTGTAGGTGGTGGTGGGCATGGCGCTCCTCCCTATCCGAGCCAGGTGTCACGCCACTGCAAGTTGCAGACGACGTCGGTAGATGTGCCGGTCACCTCGAACCGCAAGGTGTTGGAGCCAGGCGCCAGGTAGAACGCCTGCCGAGGAAGCTCCCAGTCGCCGTAGCGCGACGAGCCATCGAGCGAGATGACGAGCCTGTTGGCGCCGGTGACGGCCGCCTCCATGTCCGCCGTGAGGATCTGGCCGGCGGTCACGGTGGCGCTGATGTCGAGCACCTGGCCCGTCGTGCTGTTGGTCAGCCTGACGCCAGTGCAGGTGCCGCTACCCGGCCCATAGAACCGCACGAGCGGATAGGCGTTGGCGTCGCCCGCGTTCTCGACGACGAGCTCCGTGCGCGTCCCGGCGTCCCAGTCGACGGTGTAGTCGAGTGCGAAGTCGACGGTCCCGCCGGTGGCTGCGTAGATCGGCACGTTGCCGGACTTTCGGGTGGCCGAGTAGATGCGCGGGTCAACGGCACGCAGCGCGACTGGCGGGGATCCGACCCGGTTGAACGCCCGGTACGACTCCGACCGGATCAGCTGCACCGGGCGGCACATGATCATGCGCTCCGGCTGGCCCGGCCGCTTGAAGTTCAATGGGTAGTCCGTGTCGCGCGAGGGGCGGAAGGTGCTGCGAACGCGAGCCCACAGCTCCTCGTACAGGGAGCCGTAGGTGTTGCCGTCAGGCTCGAAGATCGAGAGCTCGAACGAGAGTGAGCGCGGCGCCACGTAGTCCAGGCCCCGGAGCCCGCCGTCGCCTCGGGGCTGGTCGCTGTCGGCGGAGCGGACCTCGTACCCCTCGAAGCCCTCTGCGTTGTTGACCATGACGTCGCAGCCCTCGCCGAAGACGAGCCCCCGGTACGAGTACTGCAAGTCGCTGAGTGCCATGTCAGCCCACCGTCCTCAGTGCCAGCGCGACGGCCCGCCCGGTCTCGGCGGGGGAGCCAGAGTTCTGCGTGACGTGCACGTGCACCTCGCCACGCGAGCCGCTCTCGAGAGCGGTCACCATCCGCTCGAACAGGCCCGTCTGTTCGGGCGAGAGCACCCGCTCGGGCTTCGGCGTGGACTTCGGCAGGTAGCCGTAGCCCCGGGCGATCCCGCCCTGGTCGAAGGCCAGCCCGGCCCGGGTGTTGAACAGCCGGTCGCTGGCGCCTCGGGCGCGCCCACCGACCACCACGCCGTCGCCGCCACGCGA
Organism: Pseudonocardia lutea; assembly: GCF_042658055.1. NCBI lineage: Bacteria > Bacillati > Actinomycetota > Actinomycetes > Pseudonocardiales > Pseudonocardiaceae > Pseudonocardia > Pseudonocardia lutea. The sequence continues at coordinate 187,638 of NZ_JBHSQK010000005.1, read as the reverse complement.
CTCGACGTTCATGCCGGCCAGCGTCCCGGCCATGTGGCCGATGCCGTCGCCGGTGTTCGGCGAGGAGCCGATGGTGAACGCCGAGGCAACGCCCGGCCGGAAGCCTGCCCAGGGGAAGGAGCTCGTGGCGCCCACCCGGCTGTAGGGGTTGCGCCCCCGGATGACGTTGGTCAGGGCGGACATGAAGCCGGAGCAGTCGTAACCGTTCGGCCCGACACCAGCCCAGATGTAGGGCTTGCCTGCCTGCGCCTTGGCGAAGGAGATCGCCGCGCCGATGCCCTTGCCGCCGCCTCCGGAGGTCAGCCAGTTCTTGACCTTGGTGATGATGCCGTCGATCGCCTTGCCGGGAAGGCGGGTCAGCGCCTCGCGCAGAGCGCCCGTGCCCGGGGTGTTCCCGCCGTCGCCGAGGACGGAGGAGAACAGGCTCTTGATGGCGTTGACGGGCGAGGACCAGAGGCCATCCCAGAAGGACTTGAGCCCGCCGACGATCCCGCCGTCCGCGTAGCCCGGGAGCCCGTTCTTCTCGATGAACCCGGCTGCGCCCTGTACGCCGCCGATGCGCGCCGCGCGGTTGGCGCCGTTGATGTAGCTCTCGCCGGCAGCCCGCGTCCACTCGGGCCGCATGACCGCCTCGCCGCCCGACAGCGCCGCCAGGTGCACGTCCCGGCCGGGCGTGTAGCCCGGCATGATGCCGCCGGAGGCGAAGCGCACCTCGCCGAGCTGGCCCATGCCGAAGGTCGAGGCGATGCCGTTCCAGACGCGCCGAATGCCGTTGTTGTAGACCGTGTCAACGACGAACTGCACCGGACGGCGGGCAAGCTCCTGAATCTGGCCCCATGCCCGCCCAATCCAGTCCTTGACGTTCTCGAAGGCCCGGCCGATGCCGTCGATGCCAGCTCGCAGGCCGCCGAAGATCGGGCCGACGATGTTGTCCTTGACCCAGTTGATCCGGTTGCCGATCCAGTCCCAGGCGTTACCGGCCAGGCCCCGAAGCCACTCGAACTTGTCGCCGATCCACTGGGCGGCGTTCCGAATGGCCCCGCCCACAGGCTGGATGACAGAGGCGTTCAACCACTGGAACTTGCCGGCCACCCAGTCCCAGGCCGACCCGAGCATGTTCCGGACCCAGACGAACTTGTCCGCGATCCACTGTCCCGCCGTCTGGATCGCCAGGCCGACCGGCTGTACCACGTTGACGTTGAGCCAGGTGAACTTCGCACCGACCCAGTCCCACGCTGCACCGAGGGTGTCCTTGACCCAGGTGTACTTGTCGGCGATCCACTGACCAGCAGTCTGAATGCCGAGCCCGACTGGCTGGATGATGTTGTCGTTGACCCACTGGAACTTCTGGCCGATCCAGTCCCAGGCAGCGCCGAAAGCGTCCTTGGTGCCAGTCCACAGGCCGGAGATCTGCCCGGTGAAGCCCGACCACCCGGCGGAGACCGTCTCCCACAGCGAGGAGAACCACCCCGGCACCGTCTCGGTGAAGAACCGGCCGATCGCCGCGTCCCACCCGGCGGTCAGATCACCGACGAACTTGCCGATGACCGAATCACCGTCGAACCCTGCCAAGGGGTTGAAGTTCTGGTCTTCCAGGTCCTTCCGCATCCCGGAGCCAATGCCCTGGAGGTCGAAGCTCTTGACCGCGTTCCAGCGCTCTCCGCCGGAGAGGTCGCTGCTCTTGTCCTGGTCGAGCCCGCGCCAGGCGGCGTTCGGGTCGTTCGGGTTCTGCGTCAGCCCGGAGATCAGCTCGGCGCCTCCGGTGATGGCGCCGATGACCAGGCCACCCTTGAGCAAGTCCTTGAGCTTCGAGAACTTGCTGCGGTTCTTGTCGGCGGACCTGCCGATCCCGTCAACGAGGCTGATGACCCTGCTAGTCCAGCTGGCGACCTCTCCGACGACCTTGGCGCCCTTGAGCACCGCGAGGAACCCGCCCAGCGCGAGCATCCACTCGTCGAGGCTGTCCTTGTTGCGCTCCAGGAAGCCGGCCAGGTTCTCCAGGGCAGGAGCGAGGTGGTCAGCGAGCTGCCCGATCACGTCGCCGATGACCGGGAGCAGCGTCTCCATGATTCGGCCGAGCGACTCCCAGATGCGCTTGAAGGAGTCGGCGTGCGGCGCGAGGGCGTCCATGAACCCGGACAGCCCGTTGACGGTCTTGTCGATGAACCCGGCGAACCCCTGCGCGGCAGGAGCCATCTCGGCCCCGAACTTCACGAGCCGACCGGTCAGCGTGACCAGTCCATCACCGATCGCCTGCGTGATCGGCTGAGACGCCTTGAACAGGGTGTCGAGGTTGCTCTTGAACTCGTCGCTCTTGAAGAGCTGGCCCATGCTCCGGGCGGTGTTGGCCATGATCTGGCCGGTCCGCTCGATGTGGCCGTTGAAGATCGGGAAGAGCCCCTCGGAGTCCCGGAGCATCTGCGTAAGCCCGGGCAGGAAGGTGCGCTGCGCGGTGTTCCGCAGCCCCTTGACCAGGGGCTCCATCCGCAGGAGCTGGCCGACGAAGGCACGAGCCTCTGGCGTCAGCTTCGCCATGGCGTCGGCGTACTTGGACGCGGCCGCAGCTCCGCCGGTGGCAGACTCAGCCGTGGAAGCCTGCGCGTCGGCGAGACTCTGCATTGCGTCAGAGACGGCCTCAGCGGCGTCCTCCTGCGCCCAGGCTGCCTCCTGGCGGGTTCGGGCTAGTTCGCGCTCGGCGCGCGCAACGCCCGCCTGCGCTTCGGACACACCCTCAAGCGCGTCCTGCACTCGGCGGGACGCTTCAGCCTGGTCCTCGGCAGCGCGGCGCTGGGTCTTGGCGAGCTCTGCCTCGGCCTCGTTGGTCCGCCGGTTGGCCTCTTCCAGGCGCTCACGGGCGTCGATGACGTTCTGCGCGCCCTCGACCCCAACCTCCTGGGCCTTGGCGTTCTCCTTCGCCGCCTCAGCAGCCTCGCGCTCCAGGTCTGAGACCCGATCCTGAGCCTGCGCCAGGGCCAGCAGAGCCTTGCGCTTGTCGAGGTCAGTGGACGAGCTGTCGCCCATTACCTCGTCAAGCTCGGCCTGCGCCTCGATCAGGCGGATAGCCGCGCCCTCCTGGTCGAGGGCCAGATCGGAGACGCGCTCCGCCAGCTCCTCCATCTGCCGGAGGGCGCGAGCGCGCTCGTCGTTCAGGTCGGCTTGCGCCCTGGTCTCGTCGCGCTGCGCATCCTGGACTCGCTCGGAGGCTTGAGCGACGCTCTCGGCCGCCTGCTCCGCCACTCGGGCGGCATCGCGGCGAGCGTCTGCGACAGCCTCTTCGGCGTCCCGGACGTCATCCAGTGCGTCCTGCACGCGCTCCTGCGCGTCGGTGATCTGGTTGGCCGTCGTCTGCGCGACGCGGGCCTGGTTCCGCCGGGCGTCGTCGATGGCAGAGGCGGCAGCCTGGATGGCCCGGCTGTTGTCGGCTGCAGCGGAGGCACCCTTCCCAGCCGCAGCGGTCGCAGCCTCCTGGTCTGCCTTGTAGCCCTTGAGCGCGTCGCCGACACCGGAGAAGGCACCGACCAGCACCCCGCCGATCCCGCCGACGGCCGCGCCGAGCGCGGGCAAGGCTGCCAGGGCCGCGCCAGCGGTACCAGCTGCCGAGGCAAGCGCAGCCAGCCCGGCCACGCTCTTGAGCGCCCCACCACCGATGGCGCCGAGCCCGCCTCCGAGCTGGATCAGTCGGCGGAGACGCTGCTCGGCAGCACTGGTGTCGACCTCGACCTTGGCGCGGTGCCGGCCACCAGTGAAGCGACGGGTCTCCCCTGTCAGCGCTGCGATCTTGCGCGAGGCGCGCGAGGTGTCGGCGTCGACGGTGGCCGTGCCCCGGATGCGAGAGAGCGCGGCTTTGATGCGGTCCTGGCCCGAGCGTGTGTTGTCCTTGGTCGTGACCTCGACAAACGCCTCGGCGATCTTGAAACCGCTACCGGGACTAGTCACACCCTCTTCCTCTCGACCAGGTCCATCATCTGAGCCAGGGGCACGACCTTGTCGCCGTCCTTGAGCTTCCCGACGACCGGCCGGTCACTGGCGGTGTTCCGAGTCAGAGGCGCGACAGGCTGCGGAGCAGAAGGCTGCTGCTCCTCCGTGAACTCCATCTCGTACCTCATCTTCATCACCCCCTGATATGCGACCAGCCGCCAGACCTTGCTGAAGAATTGCGGGCCGTCCATCGCATACATGTCGTCAATGCGGTGGAACACGGAGAGATCGGACGCGATATCGTCCAGGTGGTCAATTACCCATCCGATCTGCTCCACCCGCTCTGTCATTTCCCCTTGGACGCCTCCATTGCGCCGAGGGTGACCGTCATGACCCGGTCGGAGATCTGCTCCATCTGCTCGGTGGTCAGACCCGGGTAGTTGACGAGGGCGTCATAGCCCTCCTCGCCGATCAGACGCTCCATCAGTGCCGCCTCGGCGAGGGTCGGCCCCTCCTTGCGGACATCCCGCAGGAAGCCGAGAGCGATGTTGACCGGCGGACGCTTCGGAATGCTGTAGGTGACGCCATTGACGGTGAAGAGGTCGACCATCTCGACCTCCTGCTCGTCGCTCTCCCCACCCAGGACGATCGGCTCGGTCGGGAGGTCCTTCAACCCGACCGGAGCCGTCGCCTTCTTTCTGGAAGTCCGCGGGGTGGCGGTCTTCTTCGGACTTGCTGCACCCATCGTTCTGCTCCCTGTTGGTTGGTGCGGTTGTCGTGGACTAGGCCGCGTCCTCGTCGATCACCACGAAGGGCTTGATCGACGGCGAGACGTAGTGGCCGGAAAAGGTGGCCGTGAAGACCGTCTGGTTCTCCTTGGAGTAGGCGAACTCGACGTTGTCGGTCGACAGCATCTTCCGGCCGATGACCCGCCGGGCGAGGCTGTCCGGGGCGAATCCGTCGAACAGCAGCTTGCTGTAGACCGGCTGCGTCGCGGACGTGTCATTCGACGGCTCCAGCTTCTTGAAGCCGGTGCCCGTGGTGACCGCCGTGGCCTCGTCCTCGTTCATCACGAAGGCGAGGTTCTCCAGCGTCGGCTCCGCCAGGTTGGTCTGGATCGTGAACTCGCGCTTGGTCTTGCGGCGACCCGGAACGTCGATCACCTGGTCGACGGCGAGCTCGGTGTACTCCTGGTTGATCGCCAGGGTCACCCCGTCCATCGTCCCGCCGACGTCCGTGTAGGCCGACGCGGCGGGCGTGCTGTTGACGGCGGTGTCCTCGGGCTCCACGGCGTCGACCGCAGCCCGGTACAGCGTGCCCGGACCCATGATGAGGTTCGAGACGGTGACAGCCATCTGTCAGTTCTCCTTCTTGTTGCTGTTGGCCGGCTTCTGCTCGGCGTCGTGCTTCTTCTCGGGAAGCAGAAGGCCCTGCCGCTTGAGGTCGGTGTACTCCGCCTCGGTGACTTCCAGCGTCTCGCTCGGGCGCATCTTCGTCCGGACCTTCCGGAGACCGCTCACCAGAACTCCTCTCTCTTCAACGGGAATGTGATGTGTTGAAGCTGCGGGTGATCCTGGAACCGCATTGTTGGCCCGTGGTCACCGTCACTCAGTCGCACAACCCGGGCGTACGGGAACAGGAACTCAAGCTCGTCCCGGCTGTTGTGGACGAGCACCTTCCCGCCGTACGTCAGCAGGTCTCGGCACTGCTCGCCGACAATCGCATAGCGCGTCGCCATCACAGCTCGACCCAATCCATCTGAAGATCGAACTGATAGCGCGCGTACGAGGACGAGTCGCCCAGCACCTTCCGGGGCTCCGTCAGGAGGTACGCCGTGAGCACCCGAGCCGTCGGGTAGTTGCCTGGCAGTACGACGTCGCGCGGTACCGAGGGGTGGTCATCGGCACCGGACCGGATCACCTCGGCCAGGTAGTTCGCCTTGCCCCAGGGCGCCTTGTTGGAGCTCGGACTGACAGCCCAGCAGTCCACCTGCACGACCGGCTTGCGGACCTTGACGTAGATGTTGGGTCCCCCGCCGACGGTCGTCACCTGTACGAAGCCGGATGCGGCCCAGGTGGTGTTGTCGTTCGGGAGGCTCGGCCCGACCATGTTGGCGTCGAGCTCCGGGAGCCCGGCCAGCCAGCCAGCGGCCACGAGCTCGTTCGTCGCCCGCAGAACAGTGGGCATCATGCACCGCCCCTCTGCTGGTACAGCGCCGGGCGGAGATAGGGCTGCGCGGACTGGTAGCGGGTGCCGAGTTCGACGTACGCGGCGTGTTCCGCCGTGGCCTTCACGGTGCCGGTCGTGCCGTGCACCTCGGCGGTGATGCTCTCGCGCAGCTCGCCCGTGTCGACGGGCGCGTACCGCTTTGCGTCCTGGGCGATGTCGCCCATCAGACGCTCCATGAAGTTGTGCTTGGCCGCCTCAATGTGCGCCTCGGCCCGAGGGTCGGGCACATACTGGTTCGCCATGTCCGCCCTCCTCTCCGTCGGGCTGGGTACTGACAAGGGCTCGGTCTCCCCGAGCCGGAACTGCATTAAGTTGTGCGTTCGAGAAGAAGCGCGAGATCCGGCGTTCGGCCGGGTCCGCCCTCCTGCGTGACGGTGTTGATCGTGTAGATCACGCCACTCGTCTCGTCCTTGATCCGATCCGTTTCCGTCACATCAGTAGTGGACGGCAGCTTGCAGGTGACATTCCGAACCACTCGCGGAGTGGTCGAGCCCGGGTCGGAGAAAGTGCTGCTCGTCTCCCGGATGTTCGCGATGATGCCGCTCGCCGCCACGGTCTCGTTGTCGGTCTCGTCGCCGAACTCGTCGACAGTGGACCCTCGGAGAACGGAAACGGTGGTGTTGGCGAGCGCGTACATCACACGGCCCGCCAGTCCTGGTAGGCGTCGGACTCGTCGCTCAGCGGGTCGAGAACAGCCCCTGTCTCGTTCGGCGCCTTCACGCGCAGGCTGCGCGACCGCAGCCACGTGCACCGCCGCAGAGCACGCCGGGCGAGCGGCGACAGTGTGAGGCCCGTGTCGGTCAGCTTGGCCACCGCGCCCTGCTCCTGGGTCGCCTCGGTGAAGTCGAGGCGGGAGAACAGGTCAGGCTGGCCCTTCATCCAGGCCGCCTGGTAGGCCGTGGCGAGCTTGAGCCAGTGGAGGTCCTTGTCGCCGAGTGCCGCTGCCGAAAGGACGGTCCGAGCCGAGTGGAGGTCGATGGTGGCCTGCGCTCGCGCCAGGTCCGACGCGTCAACCTCTGCGCCCGTGTAGGTCGCCACCTCAGCGGTGGTGGCCCAGGTGGTCTGTCCGTCCGGCAGCGGCATCGTGATCAGCCCTCAGCCGTCTTGCGGGTCTTGCGCTTCGGCTTAGCAGGCGGCTCCTCGTCGGCAGCCTCCTCGGCCACGACGTCCGACGGCGTGACGGTCTCCTGGGGCTCCTCGTGAACCACGGCCGGGACGACCGCGACGCGGTACGTCAGCTCCGTGTTGAGGTGCGCCCGGCGACCCCGCCGGACAACCTCGGCACTGGCGCCCTCGGGCTCGCCGACCGGGTGCAGACCGCGCTGAATGGCCTCCTCGACCACGACCGCCTTGTTGGCCGGGTGCGCCGGGTGCTCCGGCGTGTTGTAGCCGGTGCCCTGCATGAGGAAGGTCTTGTAGAAGTAGCCGTCCTCAGCGCCGTCAACAGACCGCTGCTCGACCTCAGCCTCGGGGTCGCCGTCGAGAGCCGGGTGCTGCTCGTGCTCGCTCATTTCCACCTCCTCCGGTGGGGTGGTCCCGCCCTGCGACAGGGAGCCGCACAGGGCGGGACCGGCTCAGGTGGGTCAGGCCGCCGGGGTGTCGTCCTCGAGGATCGCGAAGGCCTGCTCGACACCAGGCGCGAACGCCTTCCGAGCGCGCATCTTCAGGATCGCCTCGTCGGTCAGCGCCGCGAGACCGCTCCGCCCGTCGATGAACACCGACTCGACGCCGCTGCGGTCGCCCCGGAGCAGGTAGTCGCGGTTCGCGAACACCAGCAGCGGGTTGCCGGTCGGCTTGTCAGTCGGCGCGGCCGAGGTCTTGGCGCCCAGCGACCAGTGCACCGGGTGGCCGAACAGCGTCGCCGAGGTCGCGCCCTGCCCGCCACCGGCCGTGCCGTTGGTCGACTCGTTGAAGATCGGGTCGCCGTTGTCGTTCCGGATCTCCCGGAGGATCTGGCGGAACGACGGGTGCGCGATGACGATCATCTGCGCCTCGTCGAAGTAGTCGCCCGTCTCCACCAGGCCCAGCGCCTCGGACAGGGCGTCGTAGGTGACTCCGCCGGTGCCGGTCTTGGTCAGGTTCGAGTTGGCGACGTAGCCGGTGTCGCTGTTGTTCTGCGTGAGCAGGTAGTACAGCGAGTCGAAGGCGCAGCCCGAGGTGCCCTTGGCGGCGGTGACCGCCAGGCAGGCGTTGTCGAAGGTCTTCGCGTAGGCCGTGGCCCAGTCGATCTGGCCGGCCGCGATGACGTCGGCGAGCGAGTCGTCGAGGTCCTCCTCCGCGATGCGGATGGCCTGGCCGAACTTCTGCGCGTGCAGGACGACCTCGTCAGCGGCGGAGGTGTCCTCGCCGTAGGCACCACCCTTGGCGATCATGCCGACCGACATACCCGCCGAGCGCGGGACCGACTTGGTCTGGGTGGACATCGGGTGCGGCTTGCCGTACGCCTCGACGGCAGAAACGGCGTTGACCTTGTGGATGACCGCGGAGTCGAACTCCTCCGGCACCCACTCGTCGTAGTTCTTGCGAGCCATTCTTTTTGCCTTCCGTGAGCGGTTGAACTGATGCCGCCCTACGGACTGTGGCGGCTTTTCGATTCCCATCGCGGGACCGGTGTGCTCCCCATCGCGGGGCCGCCACATTGGCTAGTACTGCTTGCCGGGAATAGTAACCTGCCCGTTGACGGACGCGCTAGTAACCGTTCTGCCATCGCGTTCCGTGGAAGTAGGGGCCGCGTTCGAGGTGCATTCGCCGTCTGCAACAATGGGTGAATGGCAGATGCGGCGCAGGGCGTCTGGGTCAAGTTCGCCCGGGCCGACCGGCACTTCAAGGAGCTCCGGGACGCAGTGCGCGCGTACCTGGAGACGGACCCGTACCAGGTGTACGAGGAGGAGGAGCCCGAGACGGGTGCGCTGGTGACCAGGGTCCGCGTCGTGGCTGACCCGCCGGTCGAGCTGGCGGCGATCCTCGGCGACGTCTTCCACAACGCCCGCAGCGCCCTCGACCACCTGGCCTGCTACCTGGTGGAGCGGGACGGCGGCACGCCGGACAAGGGCACCTACTTCCCCACAGGGAAGTCCAAGAGCGAGTTCAGCAAGGCCGTCAAGGACAAGCTGCGAGGCACCGCCGAGCCGACGAAGGAGCGGGTGCGGGCGCTAGAGGTGTACCCCAGCGGGGACGACGACCTGTGGCTGCTGCACCAGCTCGACATCGACGACAAGCACAAGCTACTGATCGCTGTCGGGATGTCCTACAGCTCGTTGAACATGCACTCTGCAATGCTCTTCCAGGGCGAGATCGTTGAATTCCCGCCGCTAGCAATCATCCCTGAAGACAAGATGCACGGCCTGAAGGACGGCGATGTCGTCTTTCGGGTGATGAAGGAGGCGCGTGAATCGGGAGGCGATGCCTTCCGCAGCAAGTACACCTTCACATTCGCGCTCGGCTTCATCAATCCGACGACTGGGGAAGCAGAGGACATCCTGCAAACAACGGAACGGCTCCTGCAACACGCCAAGGATGTCGCGAAGGACCTGTTGTCCTAGGGAGCGGCCTTCTCGAAGCGCCGGACCTCAACGGCCTGCCACATGTACGCCAGCCAGGCAGAGACGCGCTCGGGCGGCTCGTCGCCAATGCCGTCCCATGGGTACTCGCCGTCGCAGTAGGCGGTGGCCTCGTGGGCAACCTGCTCAAGGAATGCCGTCCCGCCCAAGGCCAGGGCCTCGCCGGTGAGGATGTCCTGTAGGTCCGGCTCGTACTGCTCCACGTCCGGGAGACTAGGACGACCAACCAGGCTGGCGCTAGCTGCGCTCCTGCCCTGCATCGGTCAGCTCAGCGGCCGTGCACCCGGGAAGCGATCAGCTCCGCCGTGGACTTCTTCGGGGAGCTGGCCGGCCTGCGGTCGCTGGCGTCCACTCGGGGCGCGCGCCGACGGGGCTTCTCCGCCTCCTGAGCCTTGAACAGCTCGGGCCAGTCCTCCTTGATGCTCTCGATCTGGTCCTCCAGACCGTCGAGCTCGCCGTCGTCGCCGATCTCGATGTCCTCGACGTCGATCATGCGCAGCAGCTTCTTGACCCGGCCCTCGGACGTGTCGTTCAGCCCGGCGGCGACCAGCGCAGCCTTGGCCTCGGCGCGGATGACGAGCGGCTTGTACCGGGCTGCCGCGTCCTCGCTCTCGGCGGGCTTCTCCTTGTCGCGCAGACGGCGCTTCTTGGCCTCGTTGTTGGCCCGCCGGAGCTGTCGCTGGACCTTCTCCCACTCCTCACGCGTGGGCGGGGTCCACTCCCCCTCGTCCTCGTCGCTCTCGTCGGTGTCGTCGTCCTCGTCGAGCTCCTCGGTGCCGTCCTCGTGCTCGCCCTGGAGCATGGAGTCCGGCTCAGAGCCCTTGATCGTCCAGAACGGCTCCCCCATGACCGTGTAGCCGAGGGGCAGGGTCGTGCTCTGCATTGCTTCTCCCTGTTGGTGTTACTCGCCCTGCGACGCAGGGACGCTCTCGTTGGGCTCGACGCCCCAGGCGGCCATCTGCTCGGCCGTGTATCCCGCCTCCAGCAGGACCTGATACGGCGGGACGCCAGCCTCGATCTTGAGCTTGGCGGTGTCCCAGAAGTCCTTGTCCTCGACGGTCTGCGCCGGGGCCCACCGGACGTCGACCTGCGTCTTGACCTCGGCGCCCTGGTACACGCGCAGGGCGAAGGTGAACGCCTCCTCCCAGGTCGCGCCGAAGCTGCGCTGCAGGCCGTTGACCTTCTTGACAAACGGCCCCTCGCAGGCGCGGAACGCTTCGCCGGACGGGACGACGGTCGTGGGGTCAATGCGGTGGAGGGGCGTGCTTGTGATGTCGGCGCCCATGCGCAGGTAGGTGAGCATCGGATCGGTGAAGACCTCGGGCTTCGCCGACTCGAATTGCCCGACGCCCTTGACGTCGCGCAGCCACCACACAGAGCCGGGCGCTGAGCTGAGGTTCGAGGTGGCCTCTGGCGACCCGGCACCCTCGTCGTCATCCGCACCGAACTCGAAGTCGTCGTCCTCTGCCTCGGCAGTGTCGGCGTCGGCCTCCAGCATCGCGTACCGCTGTGGGCCAGCCTGGTAGTCGACCGACGACAGGTGGCTGATGATCAGCTTGTTGATGGCGTCCTGCGGGCCGTAGAAGCCGAAGTGCAGTGGCTCGCCGTACGGCCGGTCCGTGCGGAAGTGGAACACCGGCACCTCGCCGTACGGGTTCTCGTACGGCCACTCGTCGCCCTCGTCGTCGGTGTACTGCTCCCAGCTCGACGCCTCGTTGGGCTTCGCGCCCTTCCGCAGGACGTACTTCTCGATGCGGTCCGGGTAGTACAGGTCGCAGCGGTCGGCCCAGCGCTTGATCGCGAAGGACTTCTCCAGCGGGTTCTCCTGGTCGTAGATGACCCGGCAGGTCTCAGGGGAGTTGTAGAAGACGTTGACCCGACTCACCTCGGGGTCTGCCGGCCAGACCAGCACGTAGGCGTCGCCGTACTCGCAGGCACGCCGCATGATGTTGGGCGCCTCCAGCCCGAGGGCGTTGGTCTCCCAGATCTCCTGGAGCGCCTGTGTGCTGGCCTCGTCCGGACCGGTGATAGCGGCAAGCTCCAGCCGGTCCGCCACGGCGTCAACGGGCTTCTTGGCGAAGTTGAAGCGCACGTCCACGCCGCTGTTGCGGATGGCGCGCCGCATGCGGGGCGAGGCGAACACCTCCGCCACAGAGCCCTTGTAGTAGCGGTGGGCGGTCTCGTAGCTCTCCTGCGACTCCGCCAGCGCGCTGAGGCCTGCCGTCAGGTCATCCATCACATGTACCTCTGGATCGTGCTGGGCTTGTGCCGCTTGATGCCGGGGCGAAGGAAGTGCTGAACCCCATTCCCGACCGCGTCAATGACATCGTCATTCGACCCGCGCGGGAAAGCGATCATCTGCTCCTCCAGGACGGCCATTCGAGTCTCGTGAAACACGCGTCCGTTCTGGTAGTGCTCCAGAAGGTTTGTTGCCCGTGTGGTCTTATTCTGGCTGTTATGCACCTCGCGGACGCGCATTCCGAGGCCCCCGAGAATACTACGCCAGGCTGCACCACCCTGGTTAGTCTCAACGAGAATGCCAGCCGTTCCCGGGAATCGAGCTGCAATCTCCTGAACCTTGTCCCGGAGTTCCCGCCCAGGTTGCACCTTGACCTGCCAGGCACCTCGGACAACGCAGCGGCCGAGCGACTTGTTGTAGCCGATAACGGCAATTCCTGTGTAGTCGCTCTTGGCAGTACTCGTGACAGCCGGGTCAATGCTGATCATCTGCGCAGTCAGGCCCGGCACCTGTCCAATGATGAAGTCGTCATCGGTCCAGTACTGCCCGTCAGCCGCCATCGGGTCGTTCTGCAGGTTCTTGCGGAAGCTGCGGGTGTGACGGCGCTTGAGCAGGTACTCCAGCGACCACTTCTCCGGCCACAGCGATCGTGGCTCGGGGTCCTCGATCAGCGCCTTGTAGTGGTGAACGCGGATGTTCTCATCGCGCGGCCACTCCGGGGCGTCGTCCTCGCCAGCGCCGTGCTTCACGAGGTCGTGAATGATGCTGCCGGGCATGGTGACAGTGCCGACGATAACCACCTGCGCCCGGATGTTCATCGGGAAGATGTCGTCAACGACGGTCTTGAGCCGCTTCTCCTTCTGGCCGGCGCTGTAGCTGCCCCCGCCCGGCTCAATGTCATCCAGGATGATCAGGTCCGGGCGTCGCGGACCGACCTTCATGCCCAGCGCAGAGGCGTCACACCCCTTCGCGCCGAACACGAACCCGCTCTTGGACTGGTACATGTTCTGCGTGTCGGCGGCGGTCTGGCCGCTCCGCCGTTTCAGTGGGGAGCACAGGTCCGGGTAGTCCCGGCGCAGGAGCTCGTTCTGGTCGAGCTCGGCCTTGAAGGTCTTGAGGTGCCGTTCTGCCTGCTCCGAGGCGTCAGCGAAGGCGGCTGCGAACATGCGGTGCCCGTGAGCAGCGGCCCACGTCGGCAGGATCAGGAAGAACCAGGTGCTCTTGCCGGACTCACGCGGCGAGATGATGGCGTCCCGGTCGGCCTCGGGCACCTCGCTCGGCACCACCCAGCCCTTCGCCATCTCGCAGATGTCGATATGAAACTCGGACAGGCTGATGTTGCCGTCGGCGTCCTTGAGGTGGTGCCGCATGTAGACCAGCGCGAACAGCAGCGGGTCCAGGCGGGTGAGGACCCTCCGCCCCTCCGGCGACAGCAGCAGGCCCGGCCATCGCGCCTCAGCACGAGCCAGGTACGTCCGCCAGTCCAGCGCAGGGGCAGAGGGTGCCTCGGGTGCGAGCGTCACGGCTACCCGCGCTTGTGCTCGACGATGCCCTTGGCCGCGAGCTGCTCAACAGAAGCGCCAGCGCCGTGCGTGAGCTCGACAGTCATCACCGGCTCCGGCTTGGACAGCAGCTCCATCCGGACGACGTGTGCCGGGTTGACCACGTCACCGTCGACAGTCTCCAGCCAACCGCCAAGGTTCGCGGCGGTTCTGATGTCAGCTCGCAGGTACTCGTCGCCTCGGACAACGATGGCGTCGCCCGTGCTCAGGTGCAGCCGGTAGGTGTACTTCATGTCCTGCTCGACGGGTACGGGGCGCGGCATGGCAGACATCTCACTCATTGCTGTTCTCCCTGTTCTGCGCGGACTCAGTCCACGCCTTCCTGTTCCGTCCAGTGGTGGACGGAGACCTTGGGGCGATCTGCCCACTCCTCGGGCACGTAAGGCAGCAGGTCTCCGCGCGGGCCAACAGCCCGGAGCGCGCCATACGAGCCGATGATCAGCTGGCCCTGGCTGGTGACGGGGCGGCCGTTCGCGCCGCGCACGTAGTACCGCTGGCCCGTGGGCTGACAGGCGTCAGTGCAGTAGTACGTGGCGAACTGCAGCTCGAAGCACAAGCAGCCGCTCACAGCGAGCCGCCCTTCACGCGTGTAGCTCCTTTGACCTTCCGACCTGCATTGCTCTTGGCCGGCCCGCCCTTCCGGGCGCGGGGCAGCTCCTTGCACACCTTCGGCTTGGGCTCGGGCCCCCTCTCCACTGGTGTGGCGGCACGGAGGCGCGCGACCTCACGCTCAGCCGCAAGCCAGCGCTCGTTTACGAGGTCTTGCACTGTGCGCATCACGCCTCCTCTACAATGGACAGTCGGGCCCCTCTACGGCCCCGTTGCCGGGCTGACCCTCCCCGGGGCTGGGCGACCCGGTTCGGCATCGGCTACGTGCGAACGGGCCAGGCGCTACTGCGCCTTGAGCGCGGCTTCCTGGGCGGCGTTCGCGGCCTCTGCCTCGCGGAGCATCTCCTGCAGCTCAAGGTCCTGCTGCGTGACCTCGTGCACGGTGACGTCAGCCTTGACCGGGGCGTCGAGGCCGTTGAGCTTCGCCCGCCGGTCCGCGGCGCGGGTCAGCCGGTCCAGTGCCTTGAGCCGAAGCTCGGGGTCCGCCTCTGGGTTGCGAGCGATCGCGCCCGCCACGTTGCAGATCTCGTCCAGCTTCGCGTTCTCGATGGCGCGGTACTCCTCGACCTTCGGCACGATGACCTTCGCGCACCATTCCGCGATCCGCCGCTGAACCGTCGCCTGTGAGACGCCAAACTGCTTTGCGATCTCGCGCTGACTGATGTTCTGGGCGTGCAGATTGAAGAACTCTTCCGCCAGCTCAGTTGCGAGCGCGGGGTTCTCCGTCTTCCGAATTGCTGCCGCGCTCTTGGGCCGTGGCATTGTCGCTCCCCGATTGCCAGTTGATCTCGTCCGGGAAGGGTACGCCGTTTTCCGCAGCGGAGGTAGTAACTCTATCTTCGGCCTTTTGCGGAGCCTCGGGCTTCTGGAATGGACGACGCTTCTTCCGTCTCACGCGAGACTCAATGGCTGCGATGACTTCTCGCTCCATTCGCTCTCGCTGCTCAACCCAAGTGTTAGCCGCGAGCCACGTCTCGTCCCTATGTGTCTGAGTCTCGATGAGGTAGTCCAGGAGCTTCATGCAGCGATCTGCAGTGATGCGGACCAGGCGGACCTCATCCGGAGGGAGCATGCGCACGAGCGCATTAGCCTCGCGATACCCGTCCGGCTTCTCCACCACGAGAGGGACGAGATCCCGCAGCACCTCCAGCTCATGTTGAGCCCGCCGCTCGCGGATGGCGTCTCGTCCCTGCGCCCACAGCGCGTAGAGCGCAACCATGATCGCCACCAGGCCCAGGAAGGCTCCGATCACCTGCGCCCAGTCCACAACAGCCTGCGAGAGATCGTACCAGTGCTGTTCCGCCGGAGGTGCGGGGACAGGGATGACAGCAACGGGGAGCGTCACCAAACCAACTTAGCCGACTCCGATCTACCGATTCCTCTACGGCCAAGCCTTCCTCTGCACTGCAATCGGCCCGTCTACCCCCGAACCGGCTCACAGGTAGGACCTCCTACCCGGTCCTACCCGCACATCTACCTGCGGAAACAGGCCCTACGGGTAGGACAGGTAGGAGCAGGTAGGAGGGGGACCCTACGTCGCCGTTCCAGAGAGGGGTACTTCTCAGGAAATACATGGGTCTTACGTATAGGGGTCCCGGGAAGTCCTACCGGTCCTACCGGTCCTACCTCTTTAAGCTAAATCCGCAGGTAGACAGGGGTCTGTGAGAGGTAGGACCACCCATTTGGCCGTCCTACCTGGGTCCTACCTGGGTCCTACCTCTCACCCATAGAAACGACCGAACCTACCCTACCCCGGCCTTCAGCTGCGACTCCTTCTCCAACAGCCGCAGCAGCAGTCAGCACGAATCCCGGCGGGATACCCCGGCCAATAGGGCTCCATATGCAACATCAGAGGCGACGGATTTCGGCGCTAGGGCCGTAGGTTTTACTTGGGTCACTTAGACCGGTAGAGTTACTTGTGTCAGGCCGGAGAAGCCCTGACAGCTCACAGGAGCGCCGGGAGCGCCGAGCACACCAAACCCGAAGTCCGGGAGAGGTCTGTGTTCGGCGCTTTGTCGTATGCGGCCCCTCCCCTCCGCTCCCCAGGAGGAACCCGTGAGCGAGAAGCTCCGCCTGACTATCGCGCAGGCCGAGGAGTACACCCGGCTCCCCCGCCGCGTCATCAAGCTGGCCGTCAACCGAGGCGAGCTGCGAGCCTTCCGCCCGTCCGGCCCCAAGGGCCACCTGTACTTCGAGGAGGCCGACCTCGCCGAGTGGGTGGCGGCTGCCGACACCTTCGCGCAGAAGGCTGGTGCGTGATGAGCGAGCTGGCGGGGAAGAGGGTCCATCTCGAAGTTCTGGACCACGATGGGCATGGCTACACGCCTGGCGCTGGCACGGTCGTAGAGGCGAACGCCGGTGGCCTGCTGCTGAGGGACTTCGAGCTGTTCCAAAAGGGTGGGATGGAATGGCACCTCTACCTCGTTCCGTGGCACCGCCTGCTGGCCGCTCACATCCTGGACGCCGAGTGATGGAGGGCTGGGTTGTTGTCAGCTGCCCCCGCTACGCCACGGATTCCCCCGAGGAGCACTACGCGCGGTACTGCCTGGGGTGGTGCGAGTGCACGGCTGGCGAGCTTGTCGCGGCCGACGACGACTGGCTGGAGCTGCTCCGCCCGGGGGATCTCGGGCAGACGCTGCACATCTACGTGCACCGCACCCAGACCAGCAACTGGGACGAGCTGCCGCGCGAGGGCCTGCCTCCGACGCGCCTGGCGGGTACGCCCCGGCCGCTGACCGGCACCGAGAGCCTCAACCTGCGGATGGCCTACGACGACGCGGAGGTTGCGCGCCGGTTCGGAGACGCCGAGCGGGAGGCCGCCGCTCTCGCGAAGGCCGACCGAATCTGGAACTCGCGGGAATGAAACAGCGCCCCTTCTGTGGAGGCAGAAGAGGCGCTGCTCTGAGGAGTACAGCAGTACCGCTCGGCGGACCAGGCCGTAGGTATAACTATACGTCCTCGGGGCGCTACCCGCTACCGATAGTGAACGCTCCGAAAGGCCAATTGTGACCGAGATCCGCTCCCCTTACCGCAAGGCCATCGTGCAGAAGTACCGCGCTGCCGGATGGGACCGTGTTTTCCCGATCGGATACCGCAACAACACCGACCCCAATCGGCTGACCAAGAGGCCGCCGGTGGAAGGAGTGACGGGGCACGCGGCCCGCATTCCTACGGCTGCTGATCACAAGCAGTGGCAGGCCGAGTACCCCATGGCGAACATCGGCCTCCACGTCGGCACGGACATGATCGGCGTCGACGTCGACCAGTACGGCCCGAAGCACGGCCTCGACACCATCACCGCCATCGAGGAGCGTGTGGGCGTCAGATTCCCGCCGACGCTGCGGCTGACCAGCCGCGGAGGGGAGTTCCGCTCAGCCGGCGGGAAGCTCTTCTACCGGCTCAAGCCCGAGCACCAGGGGCTGGCCTGGCCCGGCACGATCGGGCTCGACACGGAGATCATCCAGTTCCACCACCGGTTCGCCATGACCTACCCGTCGCTCAACCCCGGCAGCGACTTCAGCAAGGTCCGCTGGTACCGGGACAACGACCGGCTCGTGACGGGCGGCGAGATCCCGCGCAAGGACGAGGCCGCCTATCTTCCGGACGAGCTCGTCGTCGCGATCACGGGGCTGCGCAAGCAGGAGGCCATCGTCTCGGCCGACATGACCTCGGACGAGATCGAGGAGTTCCTGAGCAACCGCCCCGACCCGGAGGGCGAACCCTGCTCCCAGCTGAGGGCCGCGCTCGACGCTGCCATCGAGAACTTCGCTGCAGGGCACGTCGAGATGATCAAGGGCATGGCCCATCTGATCTACCTCTCGTGCGAGCGCCACCGGGGCATCCGTACCGCGCTCGACGAGTACCGGGCAGCGTGGATGGCCGAGGTCACTCGCGAGTCCGACCGAGGCGGCTTCGCACACGCGACGTCGATGGACAGCGACCCGGTCAAGACCTACAACCGTGCGCTCGACGGCGGGATCCGCAGGGCTGTCGGGGAGAAGGGCGAGACGATGTCGGACATCCCGTGCTCCTGCGACGAGGGTGGGGAGTGGCAGGGCCAGGTCTCCTCGGAGATCGACCCCGCCGTCTGCGCACAGATGCGGGCTTGGTCGGACTTCGGCAACGCGGACCGGATGCTGGACTACTTCGGGCACAAGGTGCGCAAGACCGTCGACGCCACCATGTGGCACGTGTTCGACGGGGTGCGCTGGTACCGGCTGCCGGCCACGGACAACAGCGTCATGCGGAACCTCTCGCGGAAGGCCATCGAGTTCGCGAAGAAGCACGAGCTGCCGATGTACTCGGACGAGAAGGAGGTGAAGCTGAAGGACGACGGCACCCCGGACAAGCGCGCCAAGCCGGGGCCGTCCGAGCAGGACATCTTCGCGGGGTGGCTCAAGGGCCAGGAGAAGTCCGCCGTGGTCAGCAACATGATCCGGGAGTTCGGGGCCAAAGAAGAGATCTGGGCCCGGGTGGACGACTTCGACCAGCGGCCGTACCTGCTCAACTGTCAGAACGGCGTGCTGGACCTGCAGACGGGCAATCTGGGCCCGCACGACCCGGCGCTGATGATGACGCAGACCAGCCCGGTGGCCTTCGACCCGACGGCGCTCTGCCCCGAGTTCGACACCTTCCTCAAGCGGGTGCAGCCGGACGAGGAGATGCGCGCGTACCTGGCCCGGGTGATCGGCTACACGCTGACGGGCTCGGTGGAGGAGCAGGCGTTCTTCGTTCACCACGGCAACGGCTCAAACGGCAAGTCCGTCTTCCTCAAGATCATCGGCGCGCTCATGGGCGACTACCACCAGTCGGTCGCCAAGTCCGCCCTCATGGCACAGGACAAGACCGGCGGGATCCCCAACGACCTCGCGCGCATCGCGGGCAAGCGGCTGCTGGAGATGCACGAGACCAACGCCGGCCAGATGCTCGACAACGAGCGCATCAAGTCCATCGCCTCGGGCGACCGCATGACCGCGCGCTACCTCAACGCCGAGTTCTTCGAGTTCAAGCCGGTCGGCAAGGTGCACATCGTGACCAACTTCCTGCCGCACCTGGGCTCCGCCGGGTACAGCATGGAGCGGCGCCTGCACGACATCGGCTGGGACGTGACCATCCCGGACGAGGAGCAGGACAAGGACCTCCCCGACCGGATCATCGCCAACGAGCTGCCCGGCGTGCTCGCCTGGGCGGTGCGCGGCTGCCTCGCCTGGCAGGCGAAGGGCGACCTCGGCATGCCCGCCGCTGTGCGGGAGAAGGTCAAGGAGCACGTCCGCAGCAGCGACCCGCTGGCCGAGTGGATCGACGAGTGCGTCACCGAGAACCCGATCGCCGACTGGATCCACCTGGCAGACGTGTACGAGAGCTTCAAGGAGCACTGGGTCGAGAGCGGCCACGCCGAGCGGTCCGTCATGTCGATCAACAGTTTCCCGAATGCGCTCGAAGAGCGCGTCCGAACGGCCACCCGCAAGGACGACGCGGGCAAGGTCAAGAAGTGCCACGGGACGTGGTGCGGGAAGCACGGCTGCCGCAAGTCGGTCATCCGCGGAGTGAACGTCACGGGGATCATCGACAAGAAGAAGTTCAAGGCCGTGATCAATTGACCTCGGGCAGGTAGCCGGGCGCCAATACGCGCGCCCGGTCTACACCCCCACCCCAATTCCCCTCCCCCTTTCGCGCGGTTCCTTTATGCGAACCGCGCTTCAAACTTCTCTGCGTCGGGGAGTTTCCATTCAACATGCACTGGCGTACGTTTCGCCTCGTTGGTACTTGAACGCTCAACATTCAGGGAGCAAACCAATGAGCGAGGACTACACGCCCGAGCAGTACCGGGCCTTCCAGGTCTGGGCCGACGACGCGCCCGGCGGGGCCGACCAGGTTGGCGGCTGGCTGCGGGTGATCGGCTGCCCGCCCGAGCTCGTCGACGCCCTCGTGGCCGCCTACAAGCGCGCGGAGGTCTGAGCCATGCGAGTCGAGGACCTGATCGCCGCTCTGCAGGACATGATCGACGACGAGACCCTCAGTCCCGACGCCGAGGTCCGGCTCGCCATCCAGCCCAACTGGCCCTTCGAGCACAGCGTGGCCGCTGTCGCCGTCCCAGAGCCCCGCTGCGACACCTGCGGCGCCCACGCCGGGTGGAAGCACGAGGAGGGCTGCGACGAGGGTGTGGGGCTCGTGGACCTCGTGAACTCCGCCGAGGTCGTCTACCTCTCCGAGGGCGGGCAGATCGGCTACCTGTCCGGCGAGGCCCGCGAGGCGGTGGGCTGGTAGGGGCTGGCCCCTTCGCATCCCCTTCGAGGCAGTGCATACGCTGCGGCAAAAAGCATGATCCACATCCACCCTGGTCAGGGACCTTACCCTCCCCTGACCAGTGTGGATTTGCCGTAGAGGGGCCTTCACGGCAAGTCGATCTTTACAGTCCCGAAGTACTCAAAATCCGCCCAGTGTCAGTTCGAATCTGACCGGGGGCACCACCTGTGACTACGAGTTCGCAGGGTTCATGATTGGAACCCAGGTGCTTGGCCACGAATTTGCCCACGAACCTGCGAACGAGGGTCTTCTACTTTCGCGATCGTGAGCTCGCCCGACACCACCTCCGACCCTCGCCGACGCGGCACCATTCGCGTCCGCGGAGGGTCGCTGCAGGTGCGTGTCTCGGCGGGCGACGATCCGGTGACGGGGCGCCGCGCCTACCTGACCGAGACCATCCCCGGCACGGACGCCGGGCCACACCCCGCTTCGCGACCTGAACCCCCGCGTCCGCGAGCAGCTCTACGTCGAGCTGCGCCAGTGCCGACAGCGCTGCAGGTCCGAACGAGGGCGAACGAGCCCGCGCCCCACGTCTGCAGCCCGTTCGCGGCGTCGACCGTCCGGCAGATGCACTGGGTCATCAGCAGAACCATGCAGAGCGCCGTCGGCTGGAGCTGGCTCGACACCAACCTCGCCCCGCGGCGCCCGAATCCCCCGCCCCAAGGCACCCGAGTCGGATCCGCCCTCGCCCCGCGAGGCAGCGCCGCTCCTCGAGCGCGCCTTCGCCATGGACGACGACTGGGGCACCCTCGTCTGGCTCGTCATGACCACCGGCATGCGCCCCGGCGAACTCTGCGGGTTGCGGTTCGGCCGCCTCCACCTCGACGAGGAGATCATCGACATCCGCCGCAGTTGGGTCGACGGACGCGAGAAGGACACCAAGACCCACCAAGCCCGCCGGATCGCCCTCGATTCGGAGACCGTCGCACTGCTTCGCGAACACCGAGCGCGCGTCGCCGAGCGACTCGCGTCACTCGGCACCCGCCTGACCGACCAGAGCTTCGTGTTCTCCGGCCAACGCACCCCGGACCACTCCGAGCCCTACTCCCCCAACGCCGTCACCCAGCGGTACGCGTCCATGGCGGCCAGGGCCGGCATCGACACCCACCTGCATGCCCTGCGCCACTACTCCGCGGCCGAACTGCTCACCGCCGACGTCGACCTCCGCACCGTCGCCAGCCGCCTCGGCCACGGCGCAGGCGGTGCCACAACGCTCAAGGTCTACGCCGCTTGGGTCGCCGCAGCCGACCGCCAGACGGCGGAGATCCTCGCCTCCCGCATGCCCAGACCCCCACTCCGAACGACGCCCAGCGACTTCTGAGCAGGCACGAAGGAGCCCCGAACGACAGGACCCGACGATTACTCCGCCGACAACCGAGGAGCCCCATGTCGACCCCCCGCACCTTCCTGACGGTCCCCGAGGCCGCCGAACTTCTGAGAGTCGACACCTCGACCCTCTACCGCGCCATCCGAGCCGAGGAGTTCCCGCGGTCCGCATCCGAGCCCGCTACCTCATCCCCTTCCGGGTGATCGACCAGCTCATCGAGGAGGCGATCGAGTCGGCGGCCCCCGACGACATGACCGCCGCACTCCGCCGCCTTGCGTGATGCGAGGCCAAACCGTCGTCCTTCGTGGGGCGCCCCCGCTACGAGCACGGGCTCCGTCCGATGGGACGCCGCGGTCAGGATCCGCGGAGACCGCCGCGCGCTGCCATGCGATCCTCGTCGGTCCACTCCGGAGAACGTCCGAGGCGCATGCAGTGCTCCGCCCAACTCAACGATCCACTCGGAGCCGGAGGCCGCGCCCAGTATGTGACCTGTCCGTTGTACTTCCAGGCGCCCGTCGCGGGGCCATACCGGGAGACCAGATCTTCCGAGCGCGCCAGTCGTCCGAGGGCTGTCCCGAATCTCACGCTCGACGCAGTCGCGATACCTGGGGCGAGCATCACGTGGCCGCGATCGGCGACGTGCGCCCGGAACAGGTCGGGTCGGCTCTCCCGTAGCCGGAACTCGACGATGCCGAACTCGACGAACGGTTCACCGGGCACGACGCAGTCGAGGAGGGGACCGAGTAGTTCGTCCGTGACCCCATCCTCGGATTCGGCGGTCCACCCCGCGTGGACCTGCGAGAGCAACCACGTGTGCTCGCCCGTCCCCTCGTGCGCGGCCGAGCACGTGTACTCGACCATGCGATCCGGTAGCCGCCGAAAGGCGACGTCATCCGCGGAGAAGCACCGTGGGCACGTCAGGAACACGGCAACCCGAGCAGGTCCCATCGGTCCGCTCCGTGAGCCACGTCGACGGTCCGGATCGCGCAGTGCACGGAGGCGTCGTTCCGGGCCCGCCGCCCCTCGTTGCGTGCCAGGTAGTCCCGGTGCCGCTCGCGAATCCCAGTGACCACCTCGGGCTCGGGAAGCACCCAGAACCGGGGCTCGTGCGCGAGGTCCACGAAGACCCAGTACCGCCAGTCCGCGCCGGGGCACTCGCCCTCCCTGATCGAGGACTGCCAGTCGCCGCGGCGTCGGCTCACCACCCGGACACGGGACGGTCCTCCGGTCCCGCTGTCCACCAGCAGCTCCCAGCGCCGGCCGTCCTGAACCTCCATCACCCGCCCACCCCGACGCTCGATCTCCCGCATCACGATTGCGCGGGCGTCCGCCGCTACCTCCGCCGTGCTCCGTGCCCCCGTCGCCATCGTCGTCCCCCCGTGCCCCAGGCCCTCTCTCGGCATCGGGAGGTCGATCACGACTGTTACGCGGAGAGCACGAAACCCGACCTCGCGCGACGAGTCGGGTCGCTGCCGAGCCCTGAGCTCGCTAAGCCTCATCGCCTCTGCAACGAACCTCCGCACTGGCTTCATCAACATTGATGAACGACCGCCGGGCGCCGAAACAGGGCAACTCACGCTTGCGACACAGGGTGGCTCTGCCGTTCGGCAGAGTACGCACTGCTTTTCGTCGTAGCCTCGGGGGAGACATGCTGACAGATGCAGCGTTGAAGACGGCTGTCGCCGCCGCCTCCGGCCGCCGTCGCATCGACTTCCCCAACGTCACTCGCCAGACCCGCGCTGCCACCGAATTGGGCTCCCTGTGGATCTGGGCCGTCCCGCGCGACCACTACGTCGGAGGTGACCGGCCGTCGATCGCCTACCTGCGCGAAGACGAGTGGGCCTGCGCACCCGAGACCCGGACCGGTGACCTCGCGATGCTCCTGCGCCCTGACGGGCGGGACCTGGAGGGTGTGCTCGTGGCCACGTCAGCGGCATACATCGTGGGAGCCCCGTACTGGAAGGTCAGCGGATCGACGGTCTGCCGGTTCGCCATTGTCGGCCTCTTCTCGCAACCGGTGCCGCTCCGCGCCCTCGGAATCCCGAAGCCCCCACCGTTCGAGCCCGCCGTGCGGGTGACCGCTTCGCAGTGGCACCCCGCTCATCGTCTGGCGGGTGGAGCGGTAACGACCAGCTGATCTTCGGCGATACGGGAGCGCGTCGCACGGACGGGAAGACTGCGAACATCATGTTCGCCAACGAGCACGAGGCACGAGGCATGCACGACGAGACGACCACGCCGGAGACCCCGCAGGATCCCCTCGTCGATCGGGCCATCCGCCTGTTCACGTTCCTCGGCGAGGCGCAACGGCTGCGCAGCACACCCGTGACCGACCTGGAGCAGTACCGCCGCGACGGTGCCGTGCTCTGGCTCGCCGACGCGCCCGCCCACGCGGCAGTGCTCGGCGGGGTCCGACACACGCCCGCCGAGGGCAGCAACGTCGTGCTGAGCGTCGATCGGATCGCCGCCGTCCCCGCTCCCGAGCCCGCCGCCGGCCTGGTGGGCTGGCTCGAGAACCCGCCTACCGATGCGGCTCGCGAGCCCGTCCTCCGGGACCACCGCTTCCTCGACGTCGAGGAAGCGGACGGCGAGCCCATCCGGCAGCGGGTGGAGCGGAGCGAGCGTCCGGAGATCGACGAGCTGTTCGGCGAGTACCTGCCCCAGTGGCGGGCCTGGGCCGAGCAGGAGCTGCGCGACCAGCCGGTCCGGGACTTCTACAACCACCTCTTCTCCGCCCACGTCACCGCCGCGGGTCACCCCGAAGAGCTCGAGCTCGTCCTCGGGACCAGCCTGCTCGCGTGGACACCGCCGAGCGGCGGTCGGGTCCGTCGGCACCTGCTCACGACCGCGGCGCGCATCGACTTCGACGAGGACTCAGGGCGGTTGACCGTGCTCGTCGACGACTCCGTCGAGGGCTCCGTGCTGGAGCTGGACATGCTGGACCCGGGTCTGATCGGACAGCCGAAGCTGGTCAACGAGCTGCGCGACCGCGCACGCGAGAGCGACGCGCACCCGATGGATCGCGACCGGATGGGTGAGCTGGGGCGCAGGCTCACCCATCAGCTCGCCGCGGACGCCCGATACCGGGACGCCGACGATCCCACCACGCCCGATGCGTCGCCCGTCACCTCGTTCGCGCCTGCCCTTCTGCTCCGCAGGCGTTCGCAGAAGGGTCTGCTGGAGATCTTCCGCCGCATCGTGGAGCAGTTGCGCGAGGCGGGCGAGGTGCCCGACGGTATCCGCCCTCTCGTCGACGCCGACCACGAGCCCGCGACCACCCCGGACGGCGAACACGCCGGTGGCGCTGTGGTGCGGGTGGACGACGATCCGTTCCTGCCGCTGCCGGTCAACGACCGACAGCTCCAGATCCTCCGGCGGGTGGACAGCACCGCGCAGACCCTCATCCAGGGGCCGCCCGGCACGGGGAAGACTCACACCGCAGCAGTCTTGATCACCCATCTGCTCGCCCAGGGCAAGCGGATCCTCGTCACCGCGCAGACCGATCGGGCGCTCAAGGAGGTGCGGGAGAAGCTGCCCGAGGCGATCCAGCCGCTGGCCGTCGCGGTGGTCGGGTCGTCCCGGGAGGACATGTCGGACCTGCGGGTCGCGGTCGAACGGATCGCGTCGACCGCACAGGAGCACGACGCCGACGACGCCGCCCGCGCGATCCGCCGACACCTCGACACCGTCGACGATCTCCGCAGGCTCCGGGCCGAGTTGACCCACCGGTTGCAGGAGGCCCGCGAACGCGAGGTCGTCGAGGTCGAGCTCGACGGGTACCGCGGGACGCCGGCGGCCGTGGCCCGCCTCTTGCGCGCCGACGACGACCGCCACGGCTGGCTGTCGGAACTCGTCTCCGCACCGTCGGGGCCCGTGCCGATGTCGGCGGCAGAGCTCGCGGAGTGGCGTCGTCACCTCCGGGACACCGCGCTGGTCGCTGACGAGCCCGAGGCCGGGCGCAGACTGGTCGCGGTCGACTCGGTGCCCGGACCCGCCGCGTTCGCGGCTTCGGTCCAGGCCGAGCGGCGGGCGCACGGCATCGCCGAGTCGTACGCCGGGCTGCGGGACGACCCCGCCTACTCCCCCGTGGCCGCGCTCGACGCCGAGACGCGTCGACAGCTCACCGGCAGCATCGCCGCCGTGGCGGCCGACGTCCGTGACCTCCTCGGGCGCCCGGAGGCGTGGCTCCGCGAGGCACTGGGCGATCTCGCCCGCGGTCGTGGGTCCGTCTGGGCCGGGCGTCACGCCGAGGTCACGGCGCTGCTCGACGAGGCCGGTCGGATCGTCGCGGAGCTCGGCCCGGCCACGTCGGTCACGGTCCAGGGCGAGGACGTCGGGCTGCTCGTGCCGGCGGCGCGCGGGATCGCCGAGCACCTCGAGGGCGGCAACTCCATCAAGCTCGGCGGCGACGGGCTCCCGAAGCAGGGGATGTTCACGCCCCGTGCGGTGAAGGCGGCCGAGTCGTTCTTCGCCCGCGTGCGGGTGGGTGGCCAGGCCCCGACCACCACGCTGCAGGTGCACGCGTTCCTGTTGTGGGTCGAGGCGAACCAGGTACTCGACGCCCTGGACCGCGCCTGGCCGGCGACCGTCGTCATCCCACCCGAGGACACCCCCGCCGAGCGACTCCAATGGCACCGCGCCGAAGCCGCGGTGTTGGGCAGGCTGCTGGAGACCGACCGGCGGATCATCGCCGAGGACGCCCGTATCGCCGCGCTCGGCTTGCCTCGGCCCGCCTGGCTGACCCCCCCGGCGGTCGAGCGGTACCTCGCCGTGTTCGCCGGGGTCGCGGCCGCCGAGGACGCCGCGGCCGAGACCGCCCGGATCGACACCGCGGTGACCGTCCTCGCCGACGCCGAACGGGAGCCGGACGCCGCTCCAGTCCTGAGCACCCTGCTGCGCGCCGCGCGGACCCGCGACGATCGCGGCTACGCGGCCGCCCACCAGCGCCTCGTGCGGCTCTGGGAGGTCCGCGATCTGCTGCGCAGCCGGGACGGGTTGGCGGCCCGGCTCCAGGGCGCGCCCGGTCTGGCGGCGGCGCTGGTCGGAACGGCGGAGTCGCCGGTCTGGGACGACCGGGTTCCCGAGTTCGAGCAGGCCTGGCGGTACGCCGTGGCCTCGGCCTGGCTGTCGACGCAGGAGGCCGCGGACGTCAACGCCGTGCAGCGCGAGATCCTGGCCGTCGAGGAGCGGATCCGCCACCACGTGACCGAACTGTCGGCGACCCGCGCCTGGGATCACGCCGTAGCTCCCGGCCGGCTCACTCGCGGCTCCCGGGCCTCGCTCGAGCAGTACGCCTCGCTGGTCAAGCGGCTGGGTAAGGGCACCGGAACGTACGCCGTGCAGCGCCGACGCGAGATCCGGGCGGCGATGGACCGGTGCCGTCCGGCAGTCCCGGTATGGATCATGCCGCTGTACCGCATCGCCGACCAGTTCGACGTGCAGCCGGACATGTTCGACGTGGTGATCGTCGACGAGGCCTCGCAGGCGGGCATCGAGGCGACGTTCCTGCAGTACATGGCCCCCAAGATCGTGGTCATCGGCGACGACCGCCAGGTGTCGCCCTCGGCCGTGGGCGTCGACCAGCAGGAGCTGCGCGACCTCGGCGCGCAGTACCTCCACGACGACCGGTTCCGCTCCACCTGGCAGGACCCGCAGCGTTCGCTGTTCGACGAGGCGAAGATGCGCTACAGCGGCATGATCACCCTCGTCGAGCACCGCCGGTGCGTGCCGGAGATCATCGGCTTCTCCAACCGCATCGCCTACGAGCCCGATGGCGTGCGGCTCATCCCCGTGCGCCAGTTCGGCGCCGACCGGCTCGAGCCCGTCAAGCCGGTGTTCGTGCGGGACGGCTACGAGAAGGGCTCCTCGAGCACCCGCACGAACCCCGTCGAGGTGGACGCCATCGTCGCCCAGGTGGAGAAGTGCATCGCCGACCCCGCCTACGACGGGCGCACCTTCGGGGTCATCTCCCTGCTCGGCACGGGACAGGCGAAGGCCATCGAGAAGGCCCTGCTGGAGCGGATCACGCCGGAGGAATGGGCTGCACGCGACCTGCGCTGCGGCGACGCCGCGGACTTCCAGGGCTCGGAGCGGGACGTCGTGTTCCTCTCGATGGTCGCCGCGCCCGGTCCCGAGCGGCGGCTCACCGCGCTGACCCAGACGATGCACGTGCAGCGCTACAACGTCGCCGCGTCCCGGGCCAAGGACCAGCTCTGGGTCTTCCACTCGATGGATCGCACGACGCTGACGAATCCGGAGGACATGCGCTACCAGCTGCTCGACTACTGCTACGGGGTCGCGCAGCGTGGCTCCGAGGAACACGAGGGCGCCACGACCGGCCTGGTCCCCGAGGACCTCCCGGTCGCGCCCTTCGGCTCGCTCTTCGAGCAGCGCGTACACAACCGGATCAGGAGCCGCGGATACACCCTGGTCCCGCAGTACGAGGCGCTGGGCTACTCGATCGACCTCGTGGCCGTCGGCGCCACTCGGCGACTCGCGATCGAGTGCGACGGCGACTTCTGGCACGGGCCGGAGGCCTACCAGCGCGACATGGGCAGACAGCGTGAGCTGGAGCGCTGCGGGTGGCGGTTCCATCGCATCCTGGAGTCCGAGTTCTACCGGGACCCCGTGGCGACCCTGGAGCCGCTCTGGGCGACTCTCGCGGAGCTCGACATCCATCCGGCGGGCTGGGCAACGGCGGGCCTCGCTGGCGCGCCGGCCGAGTCCCTAGACCTGGTCGACGAGGTCGACACCGAGGCCGTGACGCCGGCCTTCGGGCTCCCGGTGGTCGAGCTCCCTGCCGCCGAGCCGCCCGCCCCCGCACCGACCGTCGCAGCCGTCACGCAGGCCGACGATGAGGAGGACGAGACCGGCGATGTGCTCACGACAGCGCCCGAGTCACTCGAGCCTGTCGCAGGGTCGCAGGTACTACGACCTCAGCCGATCGGGTACGAGGAGTTCACCGGGTCGACGGTGCCCGCCCAGACCGCGTCGACGCGGGAGCTGGTGGACGGGCTGGTCGCTATCGTCGCGGTCGAGGGCCCGGTCGTCGGGGCCCGGTTGCACACGGCTTACGTCCACGGCGCCAACGGCCAACGGGTCGGATCGCAGATCACGAGAGCGCTGAACTCGGCGCTCAGCGCGGCCCTGAGGCAGGGCCGACTGGTCAAGGACACCCCGCTCGGCGAGGCCGGCCACAAGCACGCGACGTTCCGTCTACCCGATCAGCCCGAGGTCCGCGTCCGCCCCCGAGGCGTGCGGTACTTCGACCAGATCCCGCCCGCCGAGCTGGCGGCGGTGATGGCGGAGGAGGCCGACGGGCTCGGCTGGTCGGATCCCAGCGCCGTCTACCGGGCCACGATCGCACGCTTCGACGTCCGCCAGCTCGGGTCGCTGATCCGGGCGAGGTTGGATCAGGTCGCGCCGCTCGTCCGCTGCGCGGGCCCAGAGGGTCACGACGCTGACTGACTGACCAACACCGGACGACCACCTCTCCCCACCCGCGCTGCAGAACGAGGACACCGCCACTGTGATCAAGTCCGCCAACCAGTACCCGGTCCACGCGCTCTTCAGCATGGAGAGCAACATCGTCTACCGGATCCCGCGCTACCAGCGGGAGTACTCCTGGCAGAAGGCGCAGTGGGAGGACCTGTTCCAGGACCTCGTGGAGGCAGAGGGCGCTCACTTCCTCGGCACGATCATCACGCTGAACCAGACCAAGGACGCGGTCGACAGCACGGTCCTGGAGCTCATCGACGGTCAACAGCGTGCGACGACCCTGACCCTGCTCCTTGCCGCGATCTACTCGGTCTTGCGAGAGCACGAGAAGGAGCTCGACGGAAACGGCCAGTTCGCCATGATCAGCCTGGGCAAGCGCCTCGTCCTCGACGGCGGGCGGCTGAGGGTTACGCCCCAGACCCAGGGCAAGAACTTGGACGACTACCGCCGGGTCCTCACGCTCGCAGGGCTCGACGTGGACTCGCAGCAGCAGGCGTACTTCAAGGCACGCAAGGTCTACAAGTGCTACCAGTACTTCCGGTCCGCCATCGGGGAGCTCGCCGAGTCCGAGTCCGTCAGCCCCGTCGACGCCGCACGCCGGGTCCTCAACACGACGCAGCAGGCGATCCTCGTCAAGATCGAGGTCGAGAGCCACGCCGACGCCTTCGTCCTGTTCGAGTCCTTGAACAACCGCGGGATGGCGCTCACCCCCGTCGACCTGATCAAGAACCACCTCCTGGCCGCGTCCGCCGGGGACGGCCTCGACGTCGACGACGCGTTCAAGATGTGGAACGAGATGCTCACCAACCTCGGTGACGCCTACGCGATCCAGGAGCGCTTCCTCCGTCACTACTACAACGCCTTCAAGGCGGAGCTGCCCGAGGTGCCCAACGCTCAGGTCGCCACCAAGAGCAAGCTGATCCGCATCTACGAGAAGCTGCTCGACGGGGACATTCGGGCGCGGATGGAGGCACTCGTCGACGCGAGTGCCGTCTACGGGCGCATCACCTGCGTGACCGAGCTCGACGGGCCGACGCCACTCGACATCGCCTTCCGCCAGCTGATGCGTGCGCAAGGCGCTCCGTCCTACATCCTCGTGATGTGGCTGCTCGCTAAGCGCCAGGAGCTCGCGGTCTCGGACGCGCACCTCATCAGCGTCGTCCGGCTTCTCACGAGCTTCTTCGTCCGACGCAATCTCACCGGCTATCCGCAGACCTACGCACTTCCGAAGCTCTTCATGACCATCGTCGAGAAGCTCGGTGGGATGACGGGAGATGACATCGTCTCGAGGATCGCCCGTGACCTTGTGGCTGTGTCGTCCAGCGACGCCGAGTTCCGCGATCGCCTTGGAGGCCCCGTCTACGACGAGAACTCCGATGTGGTGCGCTTCATCCTCGTCGCCCTCGCCGAAGACTCGATGACGAAGGAGACCTGGCGGGATCTCTGGGTTCAGGAGAAGGGCCACTACACCTTCACCATCGAGCACGTGCTCCCCCAGGGGAAGAACCTCCCGTCGGCCTGGGTGCAGATGCTCGGCGGGCCCGAGGCCGCCGCAGCCGCGCAGGAGGCCCACGCCCACCGCCTCGGAAACCTGACGATCACCGCCTACAACAGCACGCTCGGCAACAAGTCGTTCCTCGAGAAGCGCGACCGCAAGGACGCGCGCGGCCGAGACATCGGTTACCGGAACGGGTTGGCCCTCAACGCCGGCTTGGCGACGAAAGACTCTTGGACGGTGGACGACATCGACGCGCGCACCCACGACCTCGCCTCCAAGGTCATTGCCCGCTTCCCTCTGGGCTGATGGCACGTTTCCTCTTCTGCGAACTCAACTCCCAGTCTGGTCGGGTAGCAGGGACAGCTGGGTCTCGAGGTCGGCGACCCGCGGATCGTTCGGTCCGTGCAGTCTTCGGGTCTCGTCGCGCAGGTCGGTGAGCAGGCGGGTCGCGCCGGCGGTGTCCCCGGTCATCACCGCGCAGGTGGCTTCCTGGCGGCGGCAGCGGTGGACGAGGTCCGGGTCGGACAGATCGGCCGCCAATGCTCCGTACAGGGGGCGGGCGGCCCGATAGTTGCCCGCGTCGAAGCGCAGGTCCGCGAGTTCGAACCGCAGGCTCACGACGTCCGGGTCGGCGAGCCCGAAGGCCGACGTGGCAGGGCCGAGGACCTCGGCGAGCAGGTCCCCGGCCTGGGTTCGGCGGGACTGCCGGGCGAGGTCCGCCGCCTCGGCACGGGCTCGGCCGAGGTCGCTGCGGGTGAAGGACGAAGCCATCGCGGCAGCAACCGGAGCCGGACCCACGCCACCGCCCAGCGCCCTGGAGAACAGGGTCAGCGGGCTGGGCGCGGAGCCGACGACCCCGGGCAGCGGTGCCGAGGTGTCCATGTAAGCGGCCACCTGCTGGTAGACCTCGATGGCCGAGGCGGGCCTCGACTCCGCCTGCTGGCGAGCAGCGCCAGGACCAGCGCCTCCATGTCGAGGGGCACCTCCTGTCGGGTGCGCCGCACCCCGACGGGCCGCTGGTCCACCTGATGGTTCATCACGCCGTAGGGGGTCGTCGCGCGGAACGGCGGGGCGCCCGTGAGCATCTCGTGCAGGGTGCAGCCCACGGCGTAGAGGTCGGTCCACGGCCCCGTGGGCTCCCCCAGCACGAGTTCGGGTGCCATGTAGGCCGGTGTCCCGATGCTCTGGCCCGTCCTGGTGATCTGCGAGTCCCCGGAGCCCAGGGCGACGGCGAGGCCGAAGTCGAGCACCCGGATCGAGCCGTCGGGACACACCATCAGGTTGCCCGGCTTGAGGTCGCGGTGGATCAGACCGGCGGTGTGCGCCGCGACAAGCACCGCGCACGTCTGCGCGGTGATCGCCGCCGCCCACCCGACGGGTAGCGGCCCACGCTCGGCCAGGACGTCCGCGACCGTGACCCCCTCGACGAACTGCATGACGAGGTAGGGACGTCCGGCGTCGGTCCCGGAGTCGAAGACGGCAGGGACCCCCGGGTGCTCGAGCCGAGCGGTGATCCGGGACTCGCGCTCGAAGCGCCGTACCAGCTCGGGCCCGTCGGCGTCGTCCGGGAAGCGGATGAACTTGATCGCGACGCGCCGCTCCAGCCTGGTGTCGCGGGCACCCCACACCTCCCCCATGCCCCCGCGACCCAACGGCAGCGGGTCCAGCTCGTACCGTTCGGCGACCACGCGGGTCACGGGACCCCCGCCCGGCCGGCGGCCAGCGCGGAGACGGCCGCGCCGACGTACTGCTCGCTCGCCGCAGACAGCCTGCGGACGGCGTCGTCCAACGCCGCCAGCTGTGCGAACGCGGCGCCGAGGGTCCGCTGCTCCCCCACCGGGAGCAGCGGCAGCGTGAGCTTGCGGGCGTCCGTGCGGCTCATCCCGCTCGCCGTCCGAGGACGAGCGCCGGGCACCCCGACGCACCCCGCCAGCAGGTGCGGGTCCACCCGGGAACGGTCAGGGCGCAGGCACAGCAGCCGGGGTCCGAGCACGGCCCCGACCAGCGCGCCCTCCACCACCCGGGCCGCGTTCTCCCGACCGGCGACCGCGGGCAGCACGACGTCCCCCGCCGCGAGGACGACCATGCCGTCGGTGTCCTCGGTGTGCCCCGTCGGCCCCCGCCGAGCCGTCAGATCGCGGACCGTCAGCATCGGCCGCGGCCCCTCGTCCGAGGTCCGCAGCGGCGCCTGCAGGATCTCCACGGCGCCGGCCTTCGCGAGATCGCCGACCGTCGTCGACGCGACCTCCCGCACCTGCGCGACGAGCGCGGGCAGGTCGGGCAGACCCGCCCGGGCGGCGGTGACCTCGGCGGCGAGGGCCCCGAGATCCATTTCGCCCGCCGTCGCGGGGACGTGGCGCGTGGGTGAGAGATCGACGTCGTCGTCGAGCAGATCGAGCGGCCGGACGGCCTGCGAACCGGGCCCGTCTGCGGCCTGCGGATCGGCGGCGAACGCCCGCCACCGCGCCGCGATCTCGTCGACCCCCACGGTCAGGAACAACACCTCGGCGGGTTCGGCGTCGCGGATCAGGAACCAGAGGTCCAGCGGACGGCCGGAGTCGTCCGGGATCGAGGCAATCATCCGCAGGGCGCCACTGCGCACGAGGTTGCCCCGGATCCGCCTGCCCGCCCGCCGGCTCGCGGTCGCCGCCGGGAGGACCAGCACGACCGGCGCCCCCGGCTCGGCATGGGCCAGGCAGTGTTGGAGCCAGGCCAGCTCGGGTTCGCCCCGTGGCGGAGACCCCAGCTCCCATCTCGGGTCGGCGACGAGCTCCTCGTAGCCCCAGTCGCGCTCGCCGAACGGCGGCTCGCAGAGCACGGCACCGAACCGCTCGCCCCGATACGGGTCCCGCCGCAGCGAGTCCGCCCTCGCCACCGACCCGTGCGCCTTCGCGGTCACCACCCGACCCGCCGAGATCCGTGCGGCCGCCGAGTCGACGTCCGCGCCCCGCAGCGCCGCGGCGCCCGCCTCTCGGGCCGCGTCGAGCAGGCCGCCGGTTCCGCAGGCGGGGTCCAGCACTGTGCGGCCGCGGACCTCTGCCAGTTCGGCGGCGATGCGGCAGATCGCGGCGGGCGTCGTCTGCAGCCGACGCGCGGTCGCCTCCTGCAGTCTGTCGACCAGCCGGGTCAGCACGGCGGCCGGCCCGAGCTGAGCCGCGAGTGCGGCGACCGAGCGGAAGAGCTGCTCGTCGCCCACCCCCGGTGCCGCGGCCGGGAAGTCCACCCCCGCTCCGGCGAGAGCCCGGTCGACGGCCACCGCGAGGCCTTCGCCGTCACCGAGGATCACCCGCGGCCACTCCGCCTTCGCGACGGTGAGCAGCGACAGCAGGCCGGCGAGGTCCCCGACGACCTCGCCGAGCCGGTGGTCGTCCACGGTGGACCGCAGGCCCTGCCAGATCCGGTCCATCGGGGTGATCTCGGCACTGCGGCCGTGCGCAGCCAGCCACCGCTCGACGTCGGCGAGCCGGTAGAGCGGGCTGGACGCCGTCCCGCCGACGGGCTCCGGGAAATCCGGGAAGCGGCGCCGCCAGTTGCTGACCGCGGCCCGGCCCACCCCGGCGAGTCGGGCGATGTCTGCGGACGCGACGGTCGACGCTGTCGGATCGGTCATGCTCCCACCGCCAACCGGGCCAGAGTCCCCGACCCGACCAGCGCCTCGAGGTGCTCGGTCGCCCGCCGCGGGGCCGTGCCCCCGCGGACCAGCAGCCCTGCCTCGATGTTGCTGACCGTGCCGGACTGGGTGAGGTTCGCGCTGGACACGAGCAGAACCCGTCGGTCGGCCACCGCGATCTTCGCGTGCATCCGGGACGAGCGCTCCGGCCGCTCCCGCACGGGCCAGTGCCACAGCTCCACCCCTGGCACACCGAGGAACGCCGCTCCCGGCTCCACCCCGGCGAGCGCCCCACCCGCCCCCTGCAGCGTCTCGACCACGACCCGCACCCGGACTCCACGGGACCGCGCGGCCCCCAGCGCATCGAGCACCGGGCGGTGGGGGCGCGCCGAGTACGTCATCAGCCAGAGGTGCTCGCTCGCCCCCGCCACCAGGTCGACCAAGGCTTGCTCGGTGGAGCGCACCGGCACGGTGTGCTCGTGCGGGCCGCTCCACACCGACTCGACCCGGTGCGTCGCCGCCGCCTGGGCGTACCCGTCGGCGAGCCCGCGCAGGTAGTCCGCCGAGCCCTCCTGCGTCACCTGCACGGCGAGTTCGGCGGGCACGATCCCCGGCGTCCGCCCGTCGACGACGGCGCGCAGCGCCTCGGCCCCGCCCAGGTCCAGGATCCGCGCCGCGGCACTCACGGCACGCCCTTGTACAGGGACGGCATCTCGGGATCGAGCGGTACCACGAACCGCCGGTCGAGGAACCGGTTCCCGCGCTCGCAGGTCGTCTCCGAGACGAACAGGCAGACGTGGCAGGCGGCACCGTGCAGGAAGTCCGCCGAGGGCACCGGATGGCGCTCCACGCAGAGCGGATCGGAGGAGCAGCGGTCGGCGTCCCGGAGCGCCCGGCGGAAGATCCGCGAGAACGCTCGGGGCTCCCCGAGCGAGACCAGCCCGCCGAGGGTGCCCTCGGAGTCCGGGACCGCCGTGTAGATCAGGATGCCGGTGCGGGGGTCGTCCTCCGTGCCCGCGTAGATCCGCTCGGACAGGCTCGCCGAGCTGTACCCGCACTCCAGCGCGATGGTGCGGATCAGCAGGTGGGACAGGGTGTGCAGGGCGATGAACCGGGGACCCGGCCAGTTCTTGTACCGGTCGAAGTCGCCCTTCAGCCGATCGGAGTACCGGTTGGCGCGATATCGGCCGTAGGCCTCGTAGTGCTCCCCCACGCCGAGAGACTGTCGGACCTCCTGCTCCCAGCCGCCGACGAGGTGCTCCGGCAGCTTCACGAACAGGCCCTCACCCCGCACCTCGGTCGCCGGCACCCACGTCGGGTGCTCGTCGCGGGACAGCGGGGCGGACTCGACGAGCTCGGGATCATCCGGATCGGGGGCGTCGAGCCTGGTGAAGCCGACGAGCGCGCGGGCCTCGCGCAGCCGCTCGACCTGAACGAGGTCCTCGACGTGGTTCGTCAGTTCCGGTGCAAGCTCTGCCTGCCGCACGGTGAAGTCGAGCGTCGGGTCCGGCAGGGGGTAGTGCGTGAAGATCTCCCACTCCTCCGCCCGGAGATCGCCCGCGTCGGCCTCCTCCTCGCCGCCCTCGAGTGTGGCCTGGTGCTTCTCGATCGCCGCCCAGACCTCGTCGTCGTCCGGCCAGGCGCTGAAGAACTGCAGGGCCGGCACGTTCTTCCGAGCAAAGGGCAGGAACGCACGCTCCAATCCTTCGAGGTTCTGCCAGTACTTCGCCACCGTGGCGGCCAGCTCACTCTGCCCGGTCCGTGGCACCGCCAACGCGGACAGCGTCCGTCCGAACCACTGGTTCGACGCCCCGACGACGAGCGTCTTGGGTTTCTGGTCGCACCCCTGCGGATCGTAGGACCGCAGGTGGGCGTGGCGCCCCCGGCAGCGCGGCAGGTTCTGCTCCCCGAGCCGACCGAGCGCCTCGCGCATGTTGCGGGACTCGCCGCAGACCTTGCACCGCACCTCGACGTTGGCGCCGAGGTTGGCGCTGCGGTCCTGCATCTCCATCCGCGGATGGGACTCCTTGCACGCCTTCCCGGCGTGCACGAACTGCGGGTACGGGAAGTCGTCCAGATGCCCCTTGGTGCAGGCCAGCACGAAGCGGGCCGCGACGGCGAGCGCGGGCCGCCGCCGCGACTTCGGGCAGTGGGCGTGCACGAACTTCGCCTCGTGCGGGCGGTGCGGGTTGTCGTTGACGAACGTGAACACCGTGGTGCTCACCAGGGCGAGCTCGTTGCAGGCCGTACAGCGCAACCAGTTCGGGAAGGGCGCCACGGGGACGCCGATCCGGGAGGCCGCGTCGTCCGCCGCGTCCTCGTCCGTCCACGGGGCCTTCTGGAGGGCCTCGACGGACTCCAGTCCCTCGACCCGCTGGACGGCGGCGAGCAGCCGCCGTTCCCTGACGAGCTCCGGCTCGGCCGGGAAGTAGCTCCAGTCGTCCGTGCCCCGTACCAGGACCGAGAAGTTCGGTAGGTCGATCAGGGACCCGACACCGCTGGTGAACATCAGGTGGCTCGGCCGGACCGCGCCGACCTTGCGCCGGTGACGACTCATCGCGCGGCTCCCCTCAGGGTCGTGTCGCCCATCTCGTCCCCCTCGGGCTCGGGATCCGGGTCCGCCGCCTGCCCGTCGAGCCCGTCCCAGGGTGGCGCGTCGAGGTCCGGGGTGGACAGATCGGCGGGTACCAGCAGGTTGATCTCGTTCTCCGTCTCGCGCATGGACATCGCGACGGTCTGGTCACCCCAGAAGCCGTTGCCCGCGCGGTCCAGCAGTCCGCGGAGGTTGGCCGTCTTCCCGGTCGCCGTCTCGTACCCGAGCGCCTGGTCGTCCGCCTGCTGCAGCTTCCGCCACAGGTCGGTGAAGCGGGCCAGCCGGTCCGCTAGGTACTCCCGCCCCCGGTTGCCGGCCACGTGCTGGGCCCGGGCGAGCATGCGATCGAACACCCGCTTGGCGATGGGCCCGTCGAGCGGGACCGTGCGGGCGTCCGGGTTGTGGGAGTGCTCGTCGACGACGTTGCGCAGTGCCGCCACCACCGCCCCCGCCGTGGTGCGGTCCAGGGACCGCCGGGTGAACGGCGTGACCGACAGCGCCTCGACCTGCTTGTAGAACGTGGCGTGGTAGTGCCCGAAGTCCTCGTAGTGCGCCAGGTCGCGGGGCCGGGTCCAGTTGTAGAGGGTCACCACGAGCCCGGGCCTGCGCGCGTCGCGCCCCACCCGCGAGGACGCCTGGATGTACTCCGCGGTGTTCTTCGGCTGTCCGGTCACGACCATGAGCCCGAACCGGGAGACGTCCACCCCGACCTGGAGCATCGACGTCGCGAGCACGACGTCCACGGCGCCGTCCCGCCCCCGAGACCGCTGTGCGACCTCGTGCGCCTCCCGGCGGGGTTCCTTCCCGCCCAGGACGTCCCGCCACTCGTCGACGATCGCCTTCTTGCGGTCCGTGGTGTCGAACTCCGGCTCGAAGCCCACCTCGAGCCGCTTGAGCGCCGCGCTGATGTCCGCCGACGAGATCCGCGAGGTCAACTCGGCGATCTCCAGCATGCGCGTACCGAGCAGCCGGTTCGACAGGTCCTTCAAGGTGCCGTGCCGCCGGACGCGGGTGGTCACGTCGTCGTCGAGGTAGCGGCGCATGCCCGCCAGCTCGCGAGTGGCGCTGAAGTACCCGACGAGCGTCATGTACGGGTCCGCGGGCGCGCCGTACCGGTCGAACAGCGTCTGCCCGGCCAGCAGCAGGATCTCGGCGAGCCGGATCTCGGCGGACTTGAGCCGCACGCCGTGGGCGCAGACCCCGAGATAGCGCCGCCCGGGTGCCTTCCGGGTCACCTCGACCTGGGTGGAGAAGTACGTGTCGGCCACGTCCAGCACCGGCGGCGGGAAGATCGCCAGCCTGCGGCCGAACACCCCGCGGACCTGGGCCTCGGCGTTCTTCGTGGTCGCTGTGGAGGCGACGATCGTGGGCCCCACCTCGGTCCCGTCCACCCGCCACGTGCACAGCTCGGCGACCGCGGCCTCGAACAGCCCGACGGTCGTGCCGAGCGCCCCCGAGATCAGGTGCAGCTCGTCCTGGATGATCAGGTCCGGCGGCCGCAGCCGGACGACCGGTCTGGATGTCACGGCCGGATGGCTGCCCTTGGCGGCGTGCTTGCTCCGGCACCCCGTCTTCTGGTCGAGGTCGGCGTGCCGGTAGCCGTGCCGGGGGCACTGCTCCCGGACCCGACCGAACAGCGCACCCGCGAACCCGCGCCACGGCAGCTGCGCCAGCTTGTCGACGGTGGCGATCACCAGGGCGGGCGTGTACCGGTAGATCTCCTCGTCGACCGTCAGGACCGGCAGCCCTTCCGCCGAGTTCGGTCGGGAGAAGGGGCACGCCGCCGCACCCTCGGCGTTCGGGCAGTACAGGTGGACCCGGCGGGTGGTGTCGTCCTCCTTCAGGTCGCGGTGCCCGGCCAGCGCGGTGCCGCACCAGGGGCAGGCCAGCGTCTGCAGGACGTCCACCCGCCTGCCCTGCCCGGCCTCGCGGGCCTCGGCGACCTGCTCCGCGGCCTGCGGGTACCAGTTGGGCGAGACCTTCCCGCCGACCCAGAGCCCGATCCGGAAGGGGGTGGCCCCCCAGGTCTGCTCGTCCTCGCGCCGGACGACCTCCGCCGCGCACACCAGCGCGGCGGCCCGCTGGAACTGCTGCGCGGTGAGCAGTCGCAGCGTGTAGCGCATCAGCACCGCGACGCCGTCGCTGCCGTCGCGCTGCTCCTCCCCGCTCCCGACCCGGCCCTGCAGCCTGCGGATCGCGAACGTGAACGCCGTGAGCCCCAGATAGGCCTCGGTCTTGCCGCCGCCCGTGGGGAAGAACAGCAGGTCGACGCGCGCGTCGTGGCCCGGGGCCCGGTCCGGGTGCGTCGGGTCGGTGAGGCTCGGCAGGTTGAGCAGCACGAACGCCAGCTGGAAGGGCCGCCACCGGGCGTTCTCCGGGCCCTCGACCTCGGCCAGCGCCGCGGTGTACCCCAGGCCCTTCTCCTCGCGGATCCGCCCGAGGGCCGTGTGCCGGCGCTGCAGCGCCATGACCCGGTTCGCGAACGCGAAGGCCTGCACGGCCTGCGCATGGCCGGGCGCGCTCGGGTCGGTCAGCAGCGCGACGCCCGCCTCGATCCGGGCCGCCATCTCCCGCGCGGTCCCGACGGCGCGCTCGCCCGTCCCGCGCAGCGGCGCCGGGAGACCGGGGAGTTGCGCGGCCTGGCCCTCCAGCCAGGTGCGATATCCCTCGACCAGCGGGACGAGGCCGCGCCGCAGGGCACCGACGTCCGTGCTGGCGAGGGCGTCCATGGACAACTCGGCGTCACCGGCGGAACCCGCGGCCTCGGTGGCGGGGACGTCGTAGGTGGGCAGCCAGGTGGTCTCCAGCCGGTTCGCGCACCGGGTCCCGTCGGCCTGCGTGGCCCGCACGGCGACGTTGTGCCCCACCGCGAACCGCAGCTGGTTGCGGTAGAGCAGCCGCAGGTGCAGGTCCTCGGCTTCCTCGCCCGCGGTGCCGCCCTCGTTCGGGTCGTCGACGGAATGGAAGACCGGCGCGGCGCCGTCGAGCGCGGTAACGGTCATCCGGGCCTGGAAGATCCAGGCGGTGTCCACCTTCGACTCGGGCTCCCGCTGCCCGTTGACCAGCACGATCTGGACGACGCGCTCGCCGTCCCGCGGCCGGACGATCACGGCCAGGTAGACGGTCGGGACCTGGTCGGGGTCCTCGCCGGGCCGCAGCCCGATCCGGGTGGTCGGCGGCCCGTCCAGCCGGACCTCGCGCTCGGCCGTGTGCGGGGTCCGCCGCCAGACCGTGGTCGTCTTCCCGTCCTCGCCGGTGACCTGCTCGCCCGCGTACTGCCCCCACTCGATCGCGACGGCCACGACGTCCGTGTCCGCGGCGACGGTGAACGACACCCCCATCGACGACGCCCACATCCGCCCCAGGTTCTGCGGCGTGAACACCTCGGGCAGCTCGGCCTCGCCGTCGCCGTAGACCCCCGACTCGGTGTCCGGCTGCCGGTCCGCCTGGGTGCGCGTCGAGGTGGTCTCCGGGCGTGGCCCGAGCATCCCGACGAGGTACCGGTCGCGAGGGCCGCGGGCCCGTGGCCGGAACGTCTCCTCGGGCCCGCCCCACGGACCGAGCAGGTCTCGCGCGATCAGGTCGCCGAGCTCGTCCCGCACCTCGAACGACGAGGCCTCGGCGAACTCCTGCGGCACGTCCAGCGGGTGGGGCACGTCCTCCAGCAGGCCCTGCTCACCACGGGGGTCGTCGAACAATCCGGCTCCTGAATCTTGGGGTGGGGGCATCAGCGTGCTCCGGGGAGGCTGCTGGGACGGGTGCGCCGAGGCGGGCCCGGCGTGGCGGCGCGCGGGCTGGGGACGAGCCCGCCGGCCCCTGTCCGACCGGGTCGAGCATGGCGGCGACGAGTGCCGCGGCGGGCGTGCTCACTCGGCCGACGCCGCACGGGTCGACATCGCTCCACGCACGCTGCCCGACGCGCCCGGAGGGACCAGGAGGAGGAGGCGGGGGCTCCGCCGCGGTCGACCCGTCGACGCAGCACCGGGCCACATCGCGCTGCCGCGCGGTCTCCGCAGGCGCAACGCGGCCTTCATGATCGTGGGGAGCGGTGAGCGAAGTGCGACGAGCGGCTACGCCACCCGTTCGGAGCAGCGGTGGAGCAGGCTTCGCGGGGGCGTCGAACGGCCACTGACCTGCGACGATCGGCCTCGATTCGACCATGTGTTCGAGTAGAATCGAGGCATGTCCCCGACCCCGGTCGACGCGGCGTGTGAGCAGCTCCGCGAGGCGCTCGCGGGGCTGCGTGCGGCCGGCGGGCCGGGGGCCGAAGTAGACGACCTGGTGGCCCTGCTCGTTCTCGCCGAGGAGACCCGCCGAGCCCTCGACCGCTTCATGGTCGACGCCACGGCGGACCTGCAGCGCCCGGGCACCTTCGCCGAGCGCGGCTACCGCTCCCCCGCCGCTGCCCTGTCGGACCTGCTCGGGTGGGAGCGGTTCGAGTCCCGGCGCCGCGTGGTCGCCGCGGAGTCCGTGTGCCCCACGATCGGCCTGAGCGGCGAGGAACTGCCGGCCCGCATGCCCACCACCGCGATGGTGTTCGCCGACGGCGCCGCGAGCCTGCGCCATGTCGAGGTCATCGCCCGCGTGCTGAACAGCAGCCCCGCGCAGCGGCTCGATCCCGAGACCTGGGCGGGGGCCGAGGCCCAGCTCGCCGCGCAGTGCGCCGCCTTCACCCCCACCCAGCTCCACGGCTGGGGTATGGAGCTGGTCGAGCTGCTGGACCAGGACGGCGCCGAGCCGGAGGACTCGCCCCCGACCCAGACCAACGAGCTGCGCCTCTCCCGCTTCCGGACCAAGCCCGGCGGCAAGATCACCGGCCGCTACGACGACGCGGCCCTGTTCGCCGCCATCGCCGCGGTGATCGACGCCGGCGCCGCTCCACGCGATGCGGACGACGAGCGCCCGGTCCCCCAGCGCCAGGCCGAAGCCCTCGCCGACGCCTGCGCACAGGTGCTCTCGCGCGGTCGGCTCCCCGAGACCGGCGGCCGTCGCCCCCAGCTCGTGGTCACCGTGCGGCTGGAGGACCTGGAGCGCCGCGCCGCGGCCGCCTCGCTGGAGTTCGGCGGCGCGCTCACCGCGGCCTCGTTGCGACAGCTGGCGTGCGACGCCGCGGTGGTCCCGATGGTGCTGTCCAGCACCGGGATCCCGCTGGACGTCGGCCGGATCTCCCGCACCGTGCCGGACGGCCTGCGGCGCGCGGTCACGGTGCGGGACGGCGGCTGCGCCTTCCCGGGCTGCGACCGCCAACCCTCGTGGTGCGAGGTCCACCATGTCGTGGAGTGGCAGCACGGCGGGCCGACCGAGCTGGGCAATCTCGTGATGTTGTGCTCGGAACACCACCGGCTCATTCATCACACGCACTGGGAAGTGCGCATGGTGCACGGCCTGCCGGAGTTCATCCCGCCCAGCTGGATCGACCGGACGCGAAGACCGCGCCGGCGCCGCACGCCCGCCGCGGTCCCGGTCTGACGCGAGCATCAGAACAGCCCCTCGCCGGTACCGGGCTGCGCCTTGGGCTTCTTCGCGCCCTTCTTCTTGTCGTGCAGCCCGAGCCGTACTTCTTCGGCATACCGCTCGTGGTTGAGCTCCAGCAGCCTGTCCAGGATCTCCCGCTGCGCCGCGGGTCCGATGGTGTAGCGGAGGTCGCGGCCGGCGGGGTGGAAGCCGTGGTCGAGCTTGTCGAGCAAGTCATCCCAGCCGTAGGCGCGGA
Source organism: Pseudonocardia lutea (assembly GCF_042658055.1). Taxonomy (NCBI): domain Bacteria; kingdom Bacillati; phylum Actinomycetota; class Actinomycetes; order Pseudonocardiales; family Pseudonocardiaceae; genus Pseudonocardia; species Pseudonocardia lutea. The sequence goes on along the minus strand of NZ_JBHSQK010000005.1, from coordinate 144,980 downwards.
CAGTCGCCTCGTCGATCGCCTTGTGGATGCGGCGGAGTTCCACGATGTCCTCCTCGTGGACGGAGGGGTCAAAAACAAGGTTGTAGGTCTTGGTAAGGCCCGTCTGCCGCGCCAGCATCACGTCGCGGCGGAAAGAGTCGAGTCTCTCGCCCAACTCCCGCATCTCCTGAGTCGACGTAGGGAGCGGGAAAGTCTCAAACACATCCGAAGGCGAGTAGTTTAGGCGGCTCTCTAAGGTCGATCCCCATGCCCTAGCCCACCAGTTGTGCAAATCCGAGGAGAGGACGGCAAGTAGCTCGGGCCTATCGGAAGCAAATACAGCGAGCTTATGCGAAAATACCTGTTTCGTGTTGACCATCAGCGGGATCCCGACCTTACTGACAAGGGTCAGAGCAATCACCCTGGGCAGATCCGAGATTGCCTCGTACAGATCCAGCGCTGGGCGGGTGAACTGCCACCAGAACTCTCGACGGCGGCGATCGTTATTCAAAGCCCTTTCCGGCTTGACAAGTTCGCGAACTTGCCTGTAGCAATCCGGAAAGCGCTGAGCCTCAGACTCCGACCAGTCGCGAAAGTTGATCACCCAGCGACTGGCGCTTCCGGAAGGACTGGAATTGAGGTCCTGTCCATTTAAGAATGGGAAGAGCACATGTCGATTACTTGAATCAGCCGCAATTAGGCGCCGAGCCTCCTCGGGAAGAAGGGTGAAACCGAGGCCCAGAACATTAGACCCCTGGAACGCAATCTTTGAGTTCGCAGCCAGGCGCTTTGGAGTTCCCGTCACGCGCGCAGCAGCTTCAAGCGAGGAGGAAATTTCTGTGACTGATAGGCCATCAACCAACCGAGGAACAGAGTCAGTAGGCCGCGGCAGACTTGTCCAAACTGCACAATATTCAAGCACAGCGCTCTTCGAGGGCCACGGTTCGCTTTTAATCGCCCGCCGGATTGTGGTGTCGCTCGCGAGGACCTGATCCAGTCCGATTTCTCGTGTGTCACCCTGCGCCAGGGTGTTCGTAGCGATTAGTCCAGCCTGCCCGCGGTTCGCCGCCAGCAAATCGTGAGCCCGGAGTAGGAAGTAGGCCACCAGGTCGGCACTGCCCCGCGCTCCGCGGCCGATCGACTCGACCATGTACTCGCGAAACGCCGCACCGAGCGAGCTGGTGAGTTTCTGGCCGCCCAGGAACGGCGGATTGCCGATCACTGCGTCGAAGCCGCCACGCTCGAATACCTCGGGGAATCTCAGAGGCCAATGCACGGGCACTCGTGACAGCCCCGCGGCTCGCGCTTCGGCGGGCTGGTCCGTCGCCAGCCACTCCGCCGCGACCTGTCGCGCCTCCCGCTCTTCTCCTGCGGCGACGTGACTGGCTAAGATCACCGATCGCTCGTACAGCGACTCCTTGGTTTCCCTCTGCTCCTCGCCCTGCGCCTCCCTCACTCGCGGATTCCGCGAGCCGACGATCTTCCGCGACCCGGCCAGCGCATGCCCCACCGTCAGGTCTGCAAAGCGCTCCAGGCGGCTGGTCTGCATCTCTGCTTCGTTGAGCAGGGAGCGCTTCAGGTCCAGCGCTCCAACAGGATCGTCGCCCAGCTCGATCTCGCTGATCTTCTTCCGGGCCTCGGCGGCGGCCGCGACGACGCTCCGCACGTCGTCGGTGAAGGGCAGCATGCCCTCCCGCATCTCCCGCGCCTTCTTCGGATCCAGGTGCAGGTACTCGATCTGCTCCACCGACGTCACGCCGAGCAGGGAGTCGCCGGCGATCAGGCGGTCGTCCAGGAAGGTGAAGGGGCGCTTGGCGTCCATGGACACGAGCCACAGCGACAGCTTCGCCATCTCCACGGCCATCGGGTTGATGTCCACGCCGTAGAGGCAGTGCTCGATGATCTGGCGGCGGGCCTCGACCACGATCGGGTCCTCGTCGGCGTCGAGCGGACGCGTGTCGTCGGACAAGGGCCGCGAGATCTTCCCCTCCCGCGCCCACGCGCTGACCAGCGCCTCGCCGAGATATCGAGCGGCCGCCACGAGGAACGCCGCGGAGCCCATCGCGATGTCCGCGACCTTCAGCTCCAGGATCTCGGCGCTGCTCTTGTGCGTCCACTGTGTCTTGTCCGCGGTCTGCAGCGGACCCACGTGGTAGAGCAGTGGCTCCAGGGCGTGCTCCACCACCTCCTCGGCCAAGGACCGGGGTGTGTAGTGGGTGCCGGTGTTCTTGCGCAGCGCGGACTCCGTGACGTACAGCGCCCCCGGCAGGATCACCACCGGGAGGTCCCGCAGGTCGGTGCGGATGATTCCGTGGAAGGGCAGCAGGCGCTCGGCCAGCTCGTAGTCCCGGTTGGTGACCGCGAGCAGCTTCTTCCGGGCCTCCTCGCGGGCGTCCGCGGCGAGCGGCGCGAGCTTGGTGGTGAGTGCCTTCACCGAGCCGATGCCGGAGGACTTGTACTTGTCCGCGAGGGTCGCGGCCAATTCCGCGGCGGGGATCTTCTCCAGCTCGGAGAGCTTGACCTCCTCCTCCAGTCCGGGCTTGCCGATCAGCCCGACCACGACGTCGTCCGCCCGGAAACCCTCGAAGGACAGCAGGCCCTCGTAGACGTAGCCGATCTGCTCCACGTCCAGCTGCCGGAAGGACAGGGTGCGCCGCTCCTTGTTGCGGCCCTTGCCGACCTCGACGTACTGCACGGCGCGCAGCATGTGCAGGACCGTGCGGTCGTCGATGGACTTCGGCATCCAGAGGTACTCGTCCGGGTCGAAGAGCGAGCCGTCGTGGGCGGTCATCTGCAGGCGCGGGTGGTCCACGCCGTCGTGCACCGCGCGGAACAGGGCGAGGAGCCGGTGCCAGGCGGCGGTGGAGTTCTCCAGCTCGTCCTCGGACCCTTCGAGGGCACGCTGCTCCAGCTCCGCGCCGAGCCGGCTCGCGGAGTAGGCCTGGGCGTAGAGCTCGTTGTCGCTGGGCAGGAGCTTGCGTTCCTCGGCGAAGAGGAGGAACACGATCCGCATCATCACCGAGACGGCGCCGCGGTAGACGTCGTGCGCGGTGACCTTGGCGAGGCCCTGGCCGCCGGACAGGACATCTGCTCGCCCGATGGCCGTGACCAGCAGCTCCACGGCCTGCCGGACCTGCACGCCGAGGGCGTCGGTCAGGTCCTCCTGGCTGTCCTCGCTGCGCTTCAGCAGCGCGGGCAGTCGCTCGGCCTCCGGCACACCGAAGAAGCGGGTGCGGCGCAGGAAGGACAGGAAGGCGCGAACGACGTCCCGGTCCGCCGCGTCCCCCCAACCCACGGCGTCGAACACCACATGGGAGGTCACGCCGCCCTTCGGTGCGCGGACGAGCACCCACCAGCGGCCGTCCGTGACCAGGCCGAGCTCCACGCCGTGGTGGCGGCAGAGCTGCGCGAGCCGGTCGACCGGGGTGGCTGCCCACGTCGAGTCGGGGATGCGCGCCGTCGGCTGGGACCCGGGCGGGCAGATCATGCCGAACAGCCGGACGTCCACCGGCTCGGGGCCGGACCCGTCCTCGGGCCCGGCGCCGTCCGTTGCCGGGTGCGAACCCGGCTCGACGAGCACGAAGGACGGCTCGATCGTGGCGTCGTGCTCCGGCTTCTCGACCGCCAGGGCGCCCAGATCGGACTGGACCAGCTCGGTGCGCCAGTCCAGGAGGTCGCGCAGGACGAAGGAGATCCACTCCTCCTGCCCGGCCTCCGTGTCCGCGCGCCAGCGCCCGTGGGCGCGGCGCAGGTCCTCGCGCTGCTCGCGATCGAGCGCGTCGAGCGTCGGCCAGACCTCCCGCAGGACCGGCAGCGAGAGGAAGGGCCCGGTGACCTCGACCAGGGCCAGCCAGTCCCGGTGGTGCTTCACCGGATCGACGGGCGGCGGGCCCGGCCTGCGTGCTGCACTCATCGAACGGCCTCCCGCCTGGGCACCACGAACACCACCGCGACCGGGAACACGTGCGGAGTGGGCTCCGCGTACCGGTCGGCGATGACCTCCAACTCGCGCTTCTTCTGCAGCTCGATGCCGGCGAGCTTGTCCGCCCACGACCGCCGGTCCTTCTTGTACTGGGCGAGCTCGTCCTTCGTCTTCGCCGCCTCGACCTTGGAGAACAGCTCCTGCTGGGCCGTCTCCTCGTCGACCTGCAGGGCACCGCGCAGGGTGTCGGCGAAGTGGTCGAGGCGCTCGACGATCCGGCGCTGCTCCTCGTCCCGTCGCTCGCCCAGCACGCGCTCCAGCGAGGCCTGGCGGGTCTTCGCCCGCGCGTCGACCGCGGCGACCAGGCCCTCCCGGATCCGCGGCCAACGCTCGGCGAGCCGCTGCCGCACGTGCGGAGCCGCGGGCGTGCCGTCGGCCAGGGCGCGGGAGAGCAGCGCGCCGAACTCGCCGACGTTGTCCCAGCGTCGGAAGCGGCCCTGCTCCGGCGACCAGCCGCCGGAGTGCAGGACCTCCTCGTGCAGCCGGATGCCGTCAGCGCCCACGAGTACGAATCGGGAGTAGGCGCCGACGAGCACGTCCTCCAGCCGTGGGTCGTCCGACACCACGGCGGCGACCCGGTGCAGCTCGATCTCCGGGTTGGACACCGCCGCGCGGAGCAGCCGCGTGGACATGGCGACGAGCGGGTGGTTGAGGTGGGCGAGCACCACGTCGTCCCGGCCCGCGGCCACCGCCGGGTCGAAGGTGACCGGACGCTGGCGCGGCGTCTGGTCCTTGCGCTCCAGCTTCTCGGTGAGACCGGCGGCCGCCCGCTCCCAGGAGCTGGTCAGCGGCGGCACGGTCCAGAGCCCGTCGGCCAGCGAACGCTCGTCCTCGAATGGCCGCAGCGGCTGCTGGCGGGCAAGGTCCAGCGCCGTCGACACCACGCGGTGCACAGCGGCGGGCGTGATGCCCAGCGCTTCGACGGTGGCGGAAACGGTGTCCTGCAACGCCTTCACCTGCCGCCGGACGTCCTTGTCCACGGGCAGTTCCGGGCCGGGGCCCGAGTCCGCGGCCTCGACGTCGATGGCGACGTGCTCGCCGACCATCCGGCGCTGCACCGCGTCCGCCAGCACGGCGTTGACCGAGCCGAGGTCCGCCTTCATGGTCACGACCTTGCTCGCGACGCGGGCGAGGAACTCCAGGTCGTTCTCGAAGGTGTCCGCCGCGGTCTTCCAGCCGGTGCCGACGAAGTGCCGGATGTCGGGCTCGTGTTCCTGGCCGTAGCGGTCGACGCGGCCGATGCGCTGCTCGAGCCGGTTCGGGTTGAAGGGGATGTCGTAGTTGACCAGACGGTGGCAGTGCCGCTGCAGGTCGATGCCCTCGCTGGCGGCGTCCGTGGCGAGCAGGATCCGCACCGGGTGTTCGGTCGGGTCCGCCTGGAAGGCCAGCCGCAGCTGCTCCCGGTCGTCGCCGTGCACCCCGCCGTGCAGGAGCGCGACGTGCGGGGCGTCCATCCCGCGCTGGCGCAGCAGGTCCGCGAGCCAGATCTGGGTGTCCCGGTACTCGGTGAACACCACCACGCGCTCGTTCGTCCAGTGGCGGTCCGGCTTGCAGACCGCCTCCAGGTAGCGGATCAGCTCGGTGGCCTTGGCGTCCGCCTGGGCGTCGTGCCGGTCGGCCCAGCGCGCCATCTCCTCGAGGAGGGCGATCTCCCGGTCGGTGCCGTCCTGCTCCTCGGACTGCAGCGGAATGGCGCGGTCGAGGGCGTCGTCCTCGGCCTGGAGCAGGGCCTCGTCGTCGTACAGCTCGTCGTCGAGGTCGAGGAACTCGTCGAGGAACTCCTCATCCGCCTGGTTCGGTGTGGTCCGTCCCGCCTTACGGCGCACGGTCTCCAGGTACGCCTCGCACGTCCGGCCGAAGGCCCGTGGGCTGGAGAACAGCCGCTTCTTGAGCAGCAGGGTCACCAGGTCGACGGCCTTGCGGCCGCGGCGCTTCGTCGCGCGGGCCCGGCGCAGCGCGGTGAACTCCGCGAGCACGCGGTGGACCTCGCGCTCGTCGTCCGGGTAGTCGACGGCGATGGGACTGGTCCGGCGCCGGACGAATCGCGGGCTGCCGTCCGCCCGCACGATGTCCGACTTCAGCCGGCGCACCACGACCTGTCGCACGGCGTCCGGGTCCGGCTCCACGCCGCGGGCGAAGCGCTGGTCGTCGAGGATCTCCAGCAGCGCCGTGAAGGAGGCCTGGTAACCGTTGTGCGGGGTGGCGGACAGGAACAGCCGGTGCGTGAAGTGCGGCGCCAGCCCGCGGACCAGGCGGGTCTGCTGCGAGTCGACGGCGTAGACCTGGTTCGGCGCGGCGGGCGCCACGTGGTGGGCCTCGTCGAGGATCAGCAGGTCGAAGGTCCGCGGCAGGGTGGGTTGCCCGTCCGGCGGGAGGACCTCCGACAGCAGTCGCTGTGCCTTCGGCCCACGGAGCCAGGGCAGACTGACGATCGCCAGCGGGAAGACGTTGAACGGGTTCGCGCCGCTGCCGAAGTCCCGCCTCACCTGGGCGCAGCGCTCGGAGTCGATCACGGTGAAGTCGAGGCCGAACTTCTCGGCCATCTCGTCCCGCCACTTCACGGTCAGCCCGGCCGGGCAGACGATCATGATCCGGCGGGCGCGGTTGCGCAGCAGCAGTTCCTGCGCGACCAGGCCGGCCTCGATCGTCTTGCCGAGTCCGACGTCGTCGGCGAGGAGCAGGTTCACCCGCGGTGCGCCGACGGCGCGGGCCACGGGCTCGAGCTGGTAGTCCTCGATCGCGACGCCGGAGCGGAACGGCGCCTGCAGGGTGCGGGTCTCGGCGGAGGTGACCGCGGACCAGCGCACGGCGTCGAGAAAGGCGGCGAGCCGAGTCGGCGCGTCGAAGCCCTCGGCGGTGATCTCGGGCAGCGAACCGGCGGGCAGGATCCGGCGGTCGACCTCGACCTCCCAGATCACGTCCAGGGTCCGGCCGTACTCGCCGTCCTCGACGCTCTGCAGGGTCACGCAGGTCGTGTGCTCCCCGGCGTCGACCGCGCCGACCACCCAGGTCCGGCCGCGCACCTGCACGCGGTCACCCACGACGAGCTCGCCCCGCTGGGCTGCACCGGCCCGGCCGCGCACCTTCGCCGGCTGCGTCGCTGCTGTCACCGACAACCGCCTCCTCTGATCACGTTCACGCTAGAGCACGCACGTGGCACCGCCATCATCAGTTTTGGCGGTTGTGAACTGAGTTCACAGTGTGCTTCAGTGTGCACCGTTGCTCCCCCGCCGTCGTCAGGAGATCCCATGAGCACCCCGCCCCCCGGCTACCAGCCCGGCTCCTACCAGCCCGGGCCGTACCCGCCGCCCTACGGCCAGGTCCCGCCGACTGCTCCGCCGAAGCGGAAGAAGCGCGGCCGCACCGTGCTGATCGTGCTCGGCGTGATCGTGGCGCTGGGGGTGATCTCGCGGCTCGGCGGCGGCTCCGACACCGCCAGCCCGACCGTGGCCTCCGGCACCTCGACGAGCTCGGCCGGCTCGGCCACGTCGGCATCGTCGGACAGCGGGGCGCAGGCCGCGGCAGGGATCGGTACCGAGGTGCGGGACGGGGACTTCGCGTTCGTCGTCACCAAGGTCGAGCCCGGGGTGAAGACCCTCGGCAAGGGCGCCTGGAGCACCCAGGCCCAGGGGGAGTTCGTGCTGGTCCGCGTCACCGTCACCAACGTCGGCACCGAGTCCACGATGTTCAGCGGCGGGAACCAGAAGCTGCTGGACTCCCAGGGCCGGGAGTTCGACGCGGACAGCGGCAGCGCCGTGATGTACGTGCCGGACAGCGAGAGCTTCCTCAACCAGATCAACCCGGGCAACACGGTGCAGGCCACCATCGTGTTCGACGTGCCCGTCGGGCTGCAGCCGGCTGCAATCGAGCTGCACGACTCGATGTTCTCCGGCGGGGCGCTCGTCTCGCTCCGGTGAGCCGGTCGGCCCGGTCGCCGTCGGAGGGGTACGGCGACCGGGCATGATCGGACCGGTCGACGAAGGGAAGACGGCGTGGCGCAGCTGGCGGTGGGGGTCTCGTTCCTGAGCGAGTACGCCCGGCTGGAGAAGAAGGTCCAGAAGGCCACCGACAAGGCGCTCGAGCTCTTCGGCGAGCACACCCACGCCGGCCTGCACCTGGAGAAGATCACCAACTCCCGGGACCCGCAGGTCCGCACCATCCGCATCGACAAGTTCTGGCGTGGAGTGGTGGCGGCGCCGGTGAAGGGCGACCGTTACACGCTCCTGCACGTCCTCCCCCACGACGACGCGATCACCTGGGCACAGTCGCACTCGCTGTCGGTCAACGAGGTCACCGGCGTGCTGGAGATCAGCGACGTCCAAGCGCTTGCCGCCCTCGCCGACCAGCACGGGCAGCAGCCCGCCGACGAGCTGCTCTTCGCCGGCGTGAGCGACGCCGACCTGACCCGGCTCGGGATCGACGCGCGGGTGCTGGCCGCCGCGCGGACGCTGCGGGACGAGCCGGCGCTGGACGCGATCGCCGAGCTGATCCCGGAGAACCAGGCCGATGTCCTGCGCGCTCTCGCCGCCGGCTACAGCGTCGAGGACGTGTGGGCGGACGTCGTCGCGCCCCGCATCCCGGACGAGCCGATCGATCCCGAGGACCTCGACGCCGCCGTCGAGCGCACCCGCGGCCGGATCGCTCTCGTGGACGGGCCCGATGAGCTGCTCGCTCTCTTCAGCAAGCCGATGGCGATGTGGCGGGTCTTCCTGCACCCCGCGCAGGAGTCCGTCGCCTACCGGCCGACCTACTGGGGCAGCGCGCAGGTGACGGGCGGGCCGGGGACCGGCAAGACGGTCGTCGCGCTGCACCGGGTGGCGCACCTGGTGCGGACGAAGGAGCTGTCGCCGAAGTCCGTCCTGCTCACCACCTACACCCGCGGCCTCGCGGACGCGCTCGACCGGGACCTCGCGCAGCTGCTCGACCCGGCGGAGCGCGCAGCTGTCGAGGTGCTGAACGTGGACCGCTGGGCGCTGGGGGTGGTGCGCGAGAAGCACGGCTCGGTCCCGATCGCGACCGAGCAGCAACTTCGCAGTCGCCTCACCGGGTCCGAGTTCACCCCCGCCTTCCTGCTCGACGAGTGGCGGGAGGTCGTGCTCGCCAACGCCGTCACCGACGAGGCCAGCTATCTCGCGGCCCCGCGTCGGGGGCGGGGTCGCGGGCTCACCAAGGCCCAGAAGCGCGTGGTGTGGGCCGTGCTCGACCGGTTCGCCACCGGCCTGCGCGCCGACGGACTCTGGACCTGGCACACCATTGCGGACGAGGCCGCGCGCCTCGTCGCCGCGCGCGAGCGTCCGCCCTTCCGGCACGTCGTCGTGGACGAGATCCAGGACCTGCACCCCAGCCAGTGGCGGTTGCTGCGCGCCGCCGTGGCCACCGGCCCGGACGACCTCTTCCTCACCGGAGACCCACACCAGCGGATCTACGGCAACCACGTGAGCCTCAAGCAGGTCGGCATCACCGTGGCCGGCCGCTCGACGCGCCTGCGGATCAACTACCGGACGAGCGCCGAGATCCTGCGCTGGTCCCTGGGCGTGATGGCGGACGTCGCCGTGGCCGACCTGTCCGACGGGCTGGACTCGCTCGACGGCTACCGCTCGGCGCTCCGGGGTGAGGTCCCCGACGTCGTCGGCCACACCACCGCTGCGGCCGAGGCCGAGGATCTCGCGCTGGCTCTGGAGCAGTGGCGGGAGGACGGGGTGGCCTGGGCGGACATGGCCGTCGTCGCTCGCACGAACAAGCTCGTCGACACGCTGCGGTCGACGCTCACCAGGCTCGGAGTCCCGACCACCGCACTGGGCGACGCAGCCCCGGACGCGGTCCGGGTCGGCACGATGCACGGCATGAAGGGGCTGGAGTTCCGCTGCGTCGCGATCGCCGCGGTCGGCGCCGACCGCCTCCCCTCCCCCGGCGCGATCACTGCCGCCGAGGAGGACCCGGTACGACACATGCTCGACGTCCAGCAGGAGCGGTGCCTGCTCTTCGTCGCCGCCACCCGCGCCCGCGAGCGCCTGCGGGTCTCGTGGACCGGCGAGCCCAGTCCCCTTCTGCCCAGCCCGCTCCTGCCGGCGTCGTAGCAGCTCAGCCCGCCTTCGGGACCGCATCGGCGAAGTCCGCCAGCCGCTTGCGGGCGACCGCCAGCTCGTCGTCGGTGAACAGGTGCACGAACCGGGGATCCGTGGCGATCGCCTCAACGGTCAGGTCGAGCCTGCGGTGCTCCCACAGCGTCACGAAACCGTCCGACACCGCGGGCGCGTGCAGGATCCGCCGCACGGCACCCAACGCCCCGTACTGGTTCACCATCACCCGGAACTGCTTGGGGTTGTAGCCGAGGTCGTCCTTGCAGGCCTCGATGGTGTCGAGGACGACCTGGTCGAACTCACCGCCCGTCTCCACCGGCGGCTCGTCGAGCTGCTCGATGTCGACCTCGGCCGGCGCCGGGCCGCCCGTCGACGAGACCGCGGCGCCGTCGTCCTCCCGTTCGCCGGAGGCGGTCTCGTTGCGCCGCTGGGCATAGCCGCGCAGCGCGTCGACCGACGTGAAAACCAGGCAGTCCAGCTCGGCGAGCCGCGGGAGGTCGGCCTCCTCCGGGTCCAGCTCGAGGATCACCGCCTTGTCCTGTCCCGGCTGCAGACCGTCCGCCCAGAAGGCTTCGGCGACCGCCAGGACCCGGCCCGAGTCCGGGTCCGAGATCTCGGCGTCGAGCGACGGGGCGACGAACCCCATCTCGGCGAAGTCCTCGATCAGGGCCTTGAGCTGGGCAGCACGCGCGTCCCGCTCGTCGTCGTCCGGAGCGACGACGATCGGCGCGAGCTGCTGGTCGGCGGTCCAGGCGCGGGAACCGGTCAGCAGCTCCTCGGAGAAGGCGTCCGCCGCCCGACCGAGCAGCTCCCGGCGGGCGGCGAGGAACTCGCGGTAGTTCTCGATCCGCCAGAGCTCGGGATCGGCCGGGATCCACTGGGACGCCAGCACCGCGGGGTCGATCTGCGCCAGGTACTCGGCGGGGTCGCGGCGGCTCAGGGTGACCGCGGAGGAGGGCACCACGAACGCGAAGTTCGCGATCGCGTTCAGCTCGGCCCGGCTGAAGCGGCCCAGCTTCGCGAGCTCGCTCTTCGGGAAGATCTCGTGTACCTGCAGGGAGGGGGCGTCGGCACCGAGCGGGTTGCCGGTCACGAGGTCGCGGCTCCGCCGGACCCGGGTCAGCAGGTAGAGCAGGGGGTAGGACCGCGAGCCGCGGCCGTTGCCCTCGAAGTCCTGGGCGTCGATCGACAGCACGCCCTTGCGGGAGCGGGCCAGTGCGGCGGTGACGCCCTCGATCCCGGACTTGTCGACGGTCTCGAGGTCCTTGGCGAGGAACGTCTCGGTGGATCCCGCGAACCGGCCGCGGAGCGCGGCGTGGATGTACCAGTGCAGGGCGCGGTCGGCCTCGGCGCCGTCGGCGAACCGGCCGCCGCGGTTGTGGAGGTGTCGAGCGAGCACCGGCAGGGCGTAGCGACCCATGAGGACCCGGTCGTGGTCCAGGCCGAGACGCGTCGTGATCAGGTACAGGAGGTGGTCGACGTGGTCCACCGCGGAGGTCAGCCCGACCTGGAACTGGTCCGCCTGGACGTCCTCCAGCGCGGAGAACGGGGCACGTCCGGTGGCGACCGCGTTGGCGTTGCGCAGCAGCCAGTCGGGGGTGAAGGTGAAACCGGACTCCCGCCAGCGGGCCAGGTTGCGCCGCATCGTGGGCCGGGCGTCGGTCCAGTCGCTGCAGATCCGGGCGAGCGCGAGGTCACCCTTGGACAGCTTGGTGCCGCCGGAGTTGACCCGGTTGAAGATGTCGACGACGACGTCGACCGTCTTGTCCGCCCCGGTGATCTGCTCGATGTGGAAGTCCTTCTGCAGGACGGCCTGCAGCTGAGAAATCCGAGCGAGGTAGACGGGCAGCTTGGGCCGCAGCCATTTGAGATCGAGGAGCTGCTCGTAGGCCGCCCCCTCTTCGCCCTCGAACATCGCGGTGACGTCGATCCAGAGCGGATCGTCCTTCATCTTCACGGGTGCGTGGAACTGGAAGGACTCGTCCTCGACGTTGAACCGCAGCCCCTGGAAGACGCTCGGGTCGCCCTCGAAGAACGCCGGAGCCTTGCCGCGGATGATGCCGTAGAGCGTGGTGACGCGCTGCTGGCCGTCGAGCAACATCTGCTTCTGACCGGCGCTGGAGACGCCACCACGGACCGCCTGGGTGCTGCCCTCGGTCTCCCACACGAGCAGCGCCCCGACCGGGTAGCCGTGGTAGAGCGACTTCATCAGCCCGCGGACCTGGTCGCGGTTCCAGACGTACCCCCGCTGGAACTCCGGCAACTGCATCGTGCCCGCGTCGATCTGGTCCAGAATCGTGCTCAGCTTGGCCAACGTGCCCCCCTTGCCAGTGCTCGCACCCTAACGACGAGATCATCCCCGGTCGTTGATCACCCAACCGGGGTAGTCGATTCCGGCTTCCGGCCCATTGTCGCCCGGGTGACTCCGCAGAACCGCTGCCGTACCACGATCGTGTGAACCCGAGCAGGTGTCAGGTCGCAGGAGTGCCGGATATCCGATGGGCCTTCAGCCGATGAGTGACGCCGGGCTCAGCGTGGGCACGTGAATCTATCCCTCGATCTCAGCGCGCCTGGTCTGCTCTCCGGACGTCGGTCGAGAGGTGAGTCCGAGACTGTCGGCACGAGCGGTGAGGCGGAGCTACCGCCGGACGATCGCCCCGACACCGTCGACGTCACCCTCACCGTTCCGGCCGACAAGGCCGCCCGACTCCGCGACCTCACCCAGCTGTGGCTCGAGGGCCGATCCAACGCAGACTGGCGAGGGACCGACCACGAGCTCGCGGTCGCCATCTGGCAACAGCTCCACGACCGCCGGCGACAGCTCTTCGGCGTCCTCGTCGACCACCCGGGCCGACGGTTCCGAGCCGACGAGCTCGTCGAGCTTTCCGGTGCTGCCGCCTCCCTCACGACCTCACCGGCCTTCTCGGACAGCCCGGCGTCCTGAGCGAGCAGGTGGGCAGGGCCTGGCCGTGGCAGTACGACTACCCGGCAGGAAAGCACGAGCTCGCCGTGTATTGGTTCGAGCCCGACATAGCCGAGATGTTCGGCAAGGCACGCGCACTCGTCGCCGAGCACGCCGCACCTCGTCGTTGTCGAGCTTGATCCACGAATCCCGGAAACGGCGTGGCACATCGCGCGGCGACCCGTCGGGCCGCCGCGGCGCCGGGTCACCTCACCGGACCAGCCGGTAGAAGCGGAAGAAGTCGTCCTCGATGCCGAGGATCTCGAGCTCGGCGAACCCGGCCTCGCGGGCGTAGCCGCGCAGGGTGTCCGGGCGCATCACCGTGCCCGTGCCGACCGAGTGCTCGTGGGCCAGCCCGTCGGCCAGGCAGCAGAGCAGGCTGTAGCCGTACATCAGGCGCTCGATCTCGTCGCCGGGCGCGGTGAAGGTCTCGGCCACCCGCTCGTCCATCACGATCACGGTCCCGCCCAGCCGGTGCATGGTGCGCAGCACCGCGACGGGGTCGGGCAGGTCGTGGATGCACTCGAACGCGAACACGACGTCGTAGGTCCCGGCGGTCACGGACCCGGCGTCGGCCAGGTGGAAACGCACCCGGTCGGCCACGCCGGCCTCCCGGGCGTTGCACCGGGCCGCCTCGACCGAAGGCGCGTCGAGGTCGAACCCGTCGACGGTGACCTCCGGGTAGGCCAGGGCGATCCCGATCGCCGACCAGCCGTGCCCGCAGCCGACGTCGGCGACCCGGGCCCCGGCGCGCAGGGCGGCGTGGACGTCGGGGACCGACGGCAGGTACTCGCGGCCGAGCGGTCCGAGGAACAGCGGCCGGTTGGCCGCGGCCTGGGCCTCGCGGGCGTCGGCGCCGTGCTGCGCCCACGACACCCCGCCGCCGGTGCGGAAGGCCTCGGCGAGCAGGTCGGACTGCTTGGCGCACCCCATCGCGAAGCGGGCGAGGGGGACGACGTGGTCCAGGGACAGGACCTCGACCAGCGCGGCGCGGTGCTCGGCGGGCAGCGTGTAGCGGCGGGCGGGACCGGCGGGCTCGGCGTCGGCCCGCAGGATGCCGGTGACGGCCTGCTGCTCGCACCACTCCCGGGTGTAGCGCTCCGCCGTGCCGGTGCGCTCGGCCAGCTCCCCCGGGGTCAGCGCGTCGCCCTCGGCGAGCGCGCGGTAGTAGCCGAGCCGGTCGCCGAGGTAGACGGCGTGCAGGTCCATGGTGGCGAGCACGGCGTCGAAGAGCCGCTCGGTCAGGGACTCGGCGCCGGCGGCGGTGTCGGTGGCGGCGGTGTCGGTGGCGGTGTCGGCGGCGGTGTCGGCGGCGGTGTCGGTCATGGTTCCCCCTTGGTCGGTGGCCCGAGCATGGACGGGCGCGCTGTCGGTCGCCTGTCGCCGCGCTGTCAGCGGCGGTCCGTGCGGCCGGGGCACCGCCGATCCGGGCATCCCGGGACGAAAGGCGCTGCCGCGCGGCCGCCGGATGCGCCACCATGGCCCGATGGCGGTCCTCCGGGTGCTCGGGCCGCTCGCCCTGGACGACGGGGCGGTCGCGGTCGGGTCGGCGCGGCAGCGGCGCCTGCTGGCCGCGCTGGCGCTGCGCCTGGACGAGCCCGTGCCCGTGGACCTGCTCGCGGAGCTGGTCTGGGGTGCCACGCCACCGGCCGATCCGGCCGGGGCCGTGCAGACCAACGTCGCCCGGCTCGGCCGGCTGCTGCCGCCCGGTCTGGCCGGCGAGACGACCCCGCGGGGGTACCGGCTGCGTGCCGAGCGGAGCGCGGTCGACGCGGCCGCCTTCACCGACCTGCTCGACGGGCTGCGCGGGCCCGGCGGGGACGGGCACGACCCGCCGGTCCGGCTGGCCGTGCTCGACGCCGCCCTGGCGCTGTGGCGCGGCCGGCCCTTCGCCGATCTCGACCACCCGGCCGTCGAGCCCGAGGTGGCGCGGCTCGACGAGCTGCACCGGCACGCGATCGAGGAGCGGGCGGCCGCGCTGGTGGACGCCGGCCGGCCCGCGGACGCGGTCGCGGCGCTGGAGCCGCTGGTGCGTGCCGAACCGCTGCGCGAGCGGGCCGTCGGGGTGCTGATGCGTGCCCTCGTCGCCGCCGGTCGCCAGGCCGAGGCCCTCGACGCGTACGCCGCGCTGCGCACCCGGCTGGCCGAGGAGCTGGGCCTGGACCCCTCGCCGGAGCTGCGCGAGCTCGAGGGCCGGGTGCTGCGCCAGGAGCTCCCGCCACCGGTCCTGCCGGCCCGGCCGCCCGCGGTCACGCGCTCGTCCTTCCCGCCCCCGCCGGCCAACTCCTTCGTCGGGCGCGGGCGGGAGCTCGCCCTCGCCGCCGAGCTGCTCGGCCGCTCCCGGGTGGTCACGCTCACCGGGCCCGGCGGCGTCGGCAAGACCCGGCTGGCCCGGCACGTCGCGGCGCGGGTGGCGGCCGACTACCCCGACGGCGTCCTCGTCGTGGAGCTCGGCGACGGCGGCCCGGACGACGTCGAGCCGGCCCTGGCCGGGCGCCTGCGGATCACCGACGCCGAGCCGGGCTCGCTGCGCGCGCGGATCGTCGAGGTGCTCGCCCCGCGCCGGCTGCTGCTGGTGCTGGACAACTGCGAGCACGTCGTCGAGCGGGCGGCGGCCCTGGCCGCGGCCGTCGCGGCCGGCGCCCCGGAGGTCGACGTCCTCGCCACCGGGCGGGAGGCGCTGCGGATCGACGCCGAGCAGTGCCTGCCCGTCGCGCCGCTCGAGCCGCCCGACGCGGCGCGGCTGCTCGCCGACCGGATCCGGGCCGGTGACCCGGCGGCTCCGATCGGCAGGGTGCCGGTCGGCGGGGTCGGCGGGGTCGGCGGGGTCGGCGGGGTCGGCGGGGTCGGCGGGGTCGACGGGGCGGTCGACGGGGAGGTCGACGGGGCGGTCGACGGGGAGGACCCCGGGGCGCTCGTCGACGAGATCTGCGCGCGGCTCGACGGGCTGCCGCTGGCGCTCGAGCTCGCCGCGGCCCGGGTCCTGCCGCTCGGGCTGGCCGGCCTGGTGGAGGCCCTGGACCGGCCGCTGGACGTCCTGCGGGGCGGTCGGCGCACCGCCGCCGCCCGGCACCGCTCGCTGCGCGACGTCGTCGCCTGGTCCTACGGCCTGCTCGACGAGGAGCAGCGCGCACTCTTCGACCGGATGGCCGTGTTCGCCGGGCCGGTCGAGCCCGCCGCGGTCGCGGCGGTGTGCGGCGACGCGGCGGCGCTGCCGGACCTGGTGGAGCGCTCCCTGGTCGTCCGGCGCGGCACCCGGTTCACCATGCTGGAGACCCTGCGCGCCTTCGGCCGCAGCCGGGTCGCCGAACGGGCGGAGGGGCCGGCATTGCGGGCCCGGCACGCCTCCTGGGCCGCCGGCCTCGCCGCCGAGGTCGGGCGCGCGCGGCGGGGCCCCGGGGAGGCGGAGGCGGTGCGCCGTTTCGACGCCCACCTCGCCGACCTGCGTCGCGCCCACGCCTGGCTCGCCGAGAACGGGCCGCCCGACGACCTGCTGCGCCTCGCCGCGCTGTTCGCCGAGCTCGGATTCCTGCGCTGTCGCATCGACCTCGTCGACCCGGCGGAGGAGGCGCTGCGCGCGTCCGGCGTCGTCGGGGCCGACGGTCGGGTGGCCACCCGCCGGCTCACCCCCGCCGCGGCCCGGACCCTGTACTTCGTGGCCTGCGCCTGCTGGCAGCGCGGGGACCTCGACCTCGCCGGCGCGCACGCGGACGCGCTGGTCGCGCTCGGTCACCCGGGATACGGCCACGAGCTGCTCGCCAACCTCCACACCTTCGGCGGCCGGCTCGGCGAGGCCCGAGCGGCGGCGGACGCGGCCCGGGAGGCGCTGCTCGCGGCCGCGGCCGGCACGTCCGAGGGCCCCGACGACGGGCCGGACCCCGAGGTGCTGATCTCCGCCCTGGTCGACCGGCTGTTCTCCGCGACCTATGCCGGGGACGGCACCGCCGGCACCGCCGGCACCGCCGGCACCGAGGGGGGCACCGACGGGGACACCGCCACGGTGGAGGCCGAGATCGCGGCGGTCGCGGCCCGGTCCGGCTCGCCGACCGTGCGTGCGTGGGCGGAGTACGCGTGGGGCGAGCACCGGGCCGAGCAGGGCGACCCGGCCGCCGCGACCCACCTGCGCCGCGCGGTGGCGCTGGCCGAGGAGGCCGACTCGGCGTTCGTCGCCGGGATCGCCCGGCACACCCTGCTCACCTCGGCGGTGCGGCACGGCGGGGCGTCGCTCGCCGAGCTGCGGCCGCTGCTCGAGCACTGGCACCGCTCGGGGTCCTGGAACCACACCTGGATCGCGGTCCGCGCCCTGGTCGAGGCGTTGTCCGGGCTGGGCCGGCACCGCGAGGCGGCGGCCCTGCTCGGTGCGCTGCGCGCCAGCCCGCGCGCCACCCGCGCCTTCGGGCCCGACCTGGGGCGGGAGCGGCGGGTGGAGGAGGCCGCCCGCGCCGCCCTGGGGCCCGGCCTCGACGCCGCGCTCGCCGAGGGCGCGGCGCTCGGCGACGCCGCCGCGTTCGCGCTCGCCCTGCGGCTCACGAACCGGTCCGGGCCCGCGCCCGGCGCTCAGGACTTAAGTCCCTAGAACCCGTTCTGACTCTGGGCCAGGCTCGGTGTCCGCGGCGGTGGGAGGGGGACGCCCGGCCGGGGATCGGATCCCGTTCGGACCCGACCCCGGACCTGGTGCCGCGTGGGCTCGGCCGGAGGGCACGCCGGCCGAGCCCGCTCGTGTCCGGGGCCCGTACGGGTCGGCGCGGGTGACCGCGGGCGGGTCCGTGGCCGTCGGGGCGCCGCGCTGGCTACGGTCCGGTGATGAGCACCATCGTCGAGAAGGCCACCGAACTGCGTCGCCTGCACGAGGCGCCCGAGCTGCTGCTCCTCGTCAACGTCTGGGACGCGATCACCGCGCGGGTCGTCGCGCAGACGCCCGGCACGAAGGCCCTGGCCACCGCCAGCCACGGCATCGCGGCCTCCCGCGGCTACGAGGACGGCGAGAACATCCCACGCGACCAGATGATCGCCGAGGTCGGGCTGATCGCGCGGGTCGCCGGGGACCTGCCCGTGACCGCCGACCTGGAGGCCGGCTACGGCGACCCGGGCGGCACCGTCGCCCGCGCGATCGACGTCGGGATCGTCGGCGCGAACCTCGAGGACCAGATGAAGCCGCTGGCCGACTCGGTGAAGGCCGTCGAGGCCGCGGTCGCGGCGGGCGAGAAGGCGGGCGTCCCGTTCGTGCTCAACGCCCGCACGGACGCCTTCCTGCGGGCCGGCGACCGGGACCCGGAGGAGGTCCTGGCCGACGCGATCGAGCGCGGCCGCGCCTACCTGGGCGCCGGCGCCACCACGTTCTTCGTGCCGGGCCGGCTCGACGAGACGACGGTCGGGCGCCTGGTCGAGGCGCTCGGCGAGCGCACGATCAACCTGATCGGCGTGCCGGGGTCCCTCCCGCTGGAGACCGCGCGGCGGCTCGGCGTGGCTCGGGTCTCCTACGGCCCCTGGAGCCAGAACGTCGCGCTGACCGCCCTCGCGGAGCTCGCCGAGTCGGTCTACGCCGGCGGCGGCCTGCCCGAGGGCACTCGCCGACTGAACTGACCCCCGGCCCGCGACGCCCCCGGCCGGTCGGTCCGGCCGGGCCCCGCCGCCGGGGATGACTCCCGCCCGCGCGGGTAGCACCCGTCGTGGCCGGCCGAGCCCCCGACCGGGGGCGGGAGGGGACGCTGCCGGCCCGCGGAGGAGGCGGCGATGCGCGCGATGGTCTACCGGGGGCCCTACAAGATCCGGGTGGAGGAGAAGGAGAGACCGCGGATCGAGCACCCGAACGACGCGATCGTGCGGGTGACCCGGGCGGCGATCTGCGGCTCCGACCTGCACCTCTACCACGGGCTCATGCCGGACACGCGGATCGGCCACACCTTCGGCCACGAGTTCGTGGGCGTGGTCGACGAGGTCGGGCCGACCGTGCAGAACCTGCAGGTCGGCGACCGGGTCATGGTGCCGTTCAACATCTTCTGCGGCTCCTGCTGGTACTGCGCGCGCGGGCTGTACTCCAACTGCCACAACGTGAACCCGAACGCCACCGCGGTCGGCGGGATCTACGGCTACTCGCACACCTGCGGCGGCTACGACGGCGGGCAGGCCGAGTTCGTGCGGGTGCCGCTGGCGGACGTCGGGCCGGCGACGATCCCCGACTGGATGGACGACGACGACGCCGTCCTGCTCACCGACGCGCTGGCCACCGGCTACTTCGGCGCCCAGCTCGG
Organism: Pseudonocardia lutea; assembly: GCF_042658055.1. Classification (NCBI taxonomy): domain Bacteria; kingdom Bacillati; phylum Actinomycetota; class Actinomycetes; order Pseudonocardiales; family Pseudonocardiaceae; genus Pseudonocardia; species Pseudonocardia lutea. Next base: position 125,726 of record NZ_JBHSQK010000005.1, on the reverse strand, counting down.
GGAGATCGCCGGGGGCGACGTGGTGGTCGTGTTCGGGGCCGGCCCGGTCGGGCTCTACGCCGCGCTGTCCTCGTGGCTGATGGGCGCGGGGCGGGTCATCGTGGTCGACCACCTCGACTACCGGCTGGAGAAGGCCCGGACCTTCGCCCATGCCGAGACCCTCAACTTCACCGAGGTCGGCGACGTCGTGCTGCACCTCAAGCGCGACACCGGGTTCCTCGGTGCGGACGTCGCGATCGACGCCGTGGGGGCGGAGGCCGACGGCAACTTCCTGCAGCACGTCACGACGACCAAGTTCAAGCTGCAGGGCGGCTCGCCCGTGGCGCTGAACTGGGCCATCGACTCGGTCCGCAAGGGCGGCACCATCTCGGTCATGGGCGCCTACGGGCCGCTCTTCAGCGCGGTCAAGTTCGGCGACGCCATGAACAAGGGCCTGACCCTGCGGATGAACCAGTGCCCGGTGAAGCGGCAGTGGCCGCGGCTCTTCGAGCACGTCCGGCAGGGCTACATCAGGCCCGCCGACATCGTCACCCACCGGGTGCCGCTCGAGCACATCGCGGAGGCCTACCACATGTTCTCGGCGAAGCTCGACGACTGCATCAAGACCCTGGTCCTGCCGAGCGCGGCCTGAGGGAGGAGACCCCGATGACCTACACACCGGACAAGCCGCCGCTGAAGGAGTCGCCCGACGAGCTGCGGGCCCGCATCCCCGGCTGGGGCGTCGACCTCGACCCGGAGGACCGGCCCTCGGACCCCAAGCTGGAGTTCCGCGCGGACCTCAGCGGCGCGCACTGGCGCTTCCCCGACCGGCAGCCCGACGACGACCGCCGCGAGCGGTCCGTCGAGCACCAGTTCCTCACGCCCGTCTACGGGACCACCTGCCCGCGCCGCGGGCTCTCCGGGGCCGTGCGGGGCCTGGCCTATCGCCGCTACGGCGAGGGCCGGGCGGCGCACTGGCTGCTGCTGATGCTCGGCGACCGGATCGACGCGTGGGAGAACCACGTGCGCTCCTTCGCCACCCTGCGCCCGGACAACCCGGTGACCGAGACGGGCGTGCTCGCCGAGTTCTCCCGCCACCCCGTCCGGTCGCGGTTCGGCCGGGGCCGCGCCGACCTGGCGCACCAGTGGCTCGACCCCGTCGTGGTCGCGGGGCCCTGGGTGGTCGCGGGCGCGCTGGCGGTGAGGGGCGGGCGTGGACTCGTGCGCAACCGGGCGGCCCTGGCCGCGGCGGGCGCCGGTGCGGCCCGGGCCGCGGGCCGGCTCGCGGGTCAGGTCCGGCGCCGGACCAGCATCTCCAGCGACACGCGCGCGAGCGGCAGGTAGAGGGCGAGGACGGGCCACGGGCCCTCGACCGTCAGCCAGGTCCGGGTGCCGCTCCCCCGCGGCTCGACGCCGTGGTCGAGCGACAGCCCGATCGGGCCGAACCGGACCTCCCAGGCCCAGGAGCCGGTCCCGGGACGGGCGGCGGGCGAGCCGGCCGGCCCGGCCCCACCCGGCTCGTGGACCTCCGTGACCGTGAACGGGACCGCGAGCCGCAGCGGTCCGCGGACCCGGCCGGTCATGCCCGGGACCAGCCGGTCCGCCGAGGCCTCGACCCCGAGCAGGTAGGGCGCCCACTCGGGCCAGCGCCGCGGGCGCGCGTAGCGGTCCCAGGCCTCGTCGGCGGGTACGGGTCCGGTGGCGTCGATCGTGGTGCGCACCCGTCGATCCTGCGGTCCCCGGGCCGATCCCGCGCGCCGCGTCCGGGAACCCGGCCGGGCGGCGGTCAGTGCCTCCCCCGCCGGATCTCCCAGAAGCTGGGGCCGACCGGGTCGGCGAAGTCGCCGCGGGCGACGAGGAACCCGTCGGCGTCGACGGTGATCGGCAGCTGCGGCAGCGGGCGGGCGGCGGGACCGAAGATCGGCCGCGCCCCCTCGCTGATCTTGAACTGGGACTGGTGGCAGGGGCAGAGGGCGATCTGGAGGCCGGCGTCGTAGAGGGAGGCCGGGCACCCGAGGTGGGTGCAGATCTTGGAGAACGCGTAGTGGTCGCCCCAGCCGAAGTCCGCCCGGCCGGGGGCCGGCCTGACGGGGGCCCCGGCCGGCAGCCGGATGAGCATGACGGGGCTGTCCGGCGCCATCTCGGCGGCGTGCAGCGCCTCGACGTCGCCCCGCTCGCCCTCCCGGAACGGGACGACGGTGATCATCCCGTTCACCTCGACGTCCTCGGGCCGGAGCTTCCTGATCTCGTGCGGGTCGCCGGTGGCCACGCGGAGGAAGACGGGTTCGCCGCCGGTCGGCTTCCACCCGGTGGTCCACAACGGCGCGTCGCCGCGCGCCTTCCACGGGTCGCGGACCAGCCCGCCGACGGCGACGAGGCCACCGAGGATCCCGAGGGCGCCGAGGCCGGTCAGGCCGAGTCGGCGGATCATCGAGCGCCGGCCGAACCCCGTGCTGTGGCCCGCCTCGGCCAGGGCGGCGGCCGCGGTGAACCGGTCGCGCTCGGCCGACGGCCCCTTCTCCAGCTGCTGGACCGCGACCTCCTCGGGGTAGAAGCTCCGGACGTAGAGGATCATCGCCGCGCCCAGCGCGCCGACGGCGCCGAAGAAGGTGACCCCGAGCAGCGGGGTGTAGAGCAGGTAGGCGGTGTGCCCCGGCGCACCGGCCGGCACGTAGCCGGTGGGCCAGAACAGGTACGCCCACGCGAAGGCCGCCGCGCAGAGCAACGACAGCAGCAGCAGCAGCGTGACCCGGCGCCGGCTGCGCCGCTCCCCGCGCACGTCGACCGACGCGGGGGCGGGTTCGTCGGAGACGACCCGGACGCCGTCGAGCGCGTTGCCGAGGTCGACCAGCTCGCCGCGGCTCATCCGCTCCAGCTCGGGCCCGGTGGGCTCCCGCGGGCCGCTCACGAGCGGGCCCCGATCCAGGCCGCGACGCCGACCAGCAGTACGAGCCCGACCGCGAAGGCGACCAGGCCCTCGGTGGCGGGGCCGAGCTCGCCGAGGGTGAACCCGCCGGGGGCGTTGTTCTGCCCGCGCACGGCCAGGACGTAGGCGATGATGTCCTTCTTCTCCTCCGGGGTGAGCTGGCGGTCGCCGAACACCGGCATCGCCATGGGCCCGCTGAGCATCGCGGTGTACATCTGCTCCGGCGTGGCGCCCTCGAGCCGCGGCGGGTAGCGGCCCTCGGCCAGGATCCCGCCGCGGCCGGTGAAGTGGTGGCAGGAGGCGCAGTTGAGGCGGTACAGCTCGCCGCCGTGCGCCACGTCCGAGCCGATCAGCTCCGGCCCGGTCTCGGCCGGTGTCGTCGGCCCGCCGCCGTGGGCCTCGATGTAGGCGCCGAGCGCGGCGAGGTTCGCCCGACCCTGCTCGGTGGCGGGATCGAACTCCGGGGCGGGGTCCTTGCGGTAGCCGCGATCCTGGGAGCGGGCCAGCGGCATCCGGCCGGTGGACACCTGGAAGTAGACGGCGGCGTCGCCGACGCCGACCAGGGTCGGCCCGCGGTCCGGCGCGCCCTGCAGGTTCGCGCCGTGGCAGCTGATGCAGGCCCGCGCGTAGAGCAGCCGGCCCTGCTCGATCTGGGCCTGCCCGGTCTGGGCGCGGGCGGTCTGCGGCGCGGGCACGAGGAGGGCGTAGGCGCCGCCGAGCGCGACGAGGGCCGCCACCAGGAGCAGCGCGTGCCGGAGCCGACGCGTCCTCACCGCTCCTCCGTCACGGGCTCGGGGGCGGCGGCGGGCCGCTGGTCGACCCGCGCGCCGCCGTACTCGAGCGGGATCGGCCGGCCGAGGTGGTCCGCCCCGCCGGGCGGGCGGCGGACCTCGACGTACACGCCGTCGGGCCGCTCCTGCAGCACCCCGGTGCGGATCCCGCGCCGCAGGACGTCCCGGTCCTCGTGCTGCAGGCCCAGGCAGATCCGGCGGACCACGAGGAAGGCCACCGGCGGCAGCACGAGCAGCCCGATCCGGCCGGCCCACACGAGCAGCTCGAAGGGCGCGTCGAAGGTCGCCGCGATCACGTCCGTCGCGCCGGAGGCGAACAGGATCCCCCAGAAGACGAGGCCCATGGCCCCGATCCCGGTCCGGGTCGGGTTGTCCCGCGGGCGCTGCAGCACCTGGTGCGCGCCCCGGTCGCCGGTGGCGAACCGCTCGAGGAACGGGTAGGCCGCGAGCAGGGCGAACATCACCAGCGGGAGGACCAGCCCCACCCAGAACGGCGCGGGCACGGTGTAGGCGCCCAGGGGGATCTCCCACCGCGGCCACAGCCGCAGCCCGCCGATCAGGAACCCGGCGTAGAAGTCGGGCTGAATGTAGGTCGAGACCTGGGACGGCACGTAGGGGCCCCACAGGAACACCGGGTTGATCTGGAACACCCCGGCGAGCAGGCCCAGCACCGCCAGCACGCAGATGCCGTTGGCCACCGTGTTGCTGGCGAAGCCCGGCACCGCCCGCTCCCCCACCACGGTGTCCTCGCGTGCGCCCGGCCCGGGGAAGTGGGTGTGCTTCTGGTACCAGACCAGGCCGACGTGCATCGCGATCAGCGCGACCAGCACGGCGGGGATCAGGAACACGTGCGCGATGAAGAACCGGGAGATCCAGATGTCGCCGAAGAACTCCCCGCCGAACACCATCCAGTGCAGCCAGGTGCCCACCAGCGGCACGGACAGCAGGATCCCCGAGAAGATCCGCACGCCCAGCCCGGAGAGCAGGTCGTCGAGCATGGAGTAGCCGAGGTAGCCCTCGAGGATGCCGAGCGCGAGCAGCGCGACCCCGCCGAGCCAGGTCGTCTCGCGCGGCCGGCGGAAGGCCCCGGTGAAGAAGTTCCGGGCCATGTGCAGGATCATCGCCCCGACGAACACCAGCGCGGACCAGTGGTGCAGCTGGCGGACGAACAGCCCCGCCCGGACCTCGAACGAGATCGTCAGCACCGAGTGGTAGGCCCGGGACATGTACAGGCCCTGCATCGGCTCGAACGGTCCCCGGTAGACCACCTCGGTCGTGTCCGGCACGAAGAACAGCGCCAGGTACGCACCGGACACGACCAGCACGACGAACGAGTACAGCGCGAACTCGCCCCAGTAGAACGAGTGGTGCTTCGGGAACACGTGCGAAGCCTGTCGCCGCACCGCGCCCGCGGCCTTGAAGCGCCGGTCCAGGGCGTTCGCGGTCGTCCGCGCCAGGCTCCGCGTCACCGGCCCCACCCGCCACCTCCCTCGTCCGCGTCGCCGTCCGGGCAGCCCGTTCCGGAGCGGCCCCGGAACCGCCCCCGGGGACCACCGCGCGTCGCGCCGCCCGTACCCGTGCACCGCCGCGCGAAACGCTGCTCCGCCCTCCCCACGGAGGGTGGGCCACGGCAGCCGGAGCGAATCTTGCGGTCGCCTTGCGATGGTCGTTCCATCCGGCAACCACCCACCGACGCGAGTAGACCTCTCCGGCAGGGGCGGGCGCCGCTGCCGCCGAGCTCCCCCGCCACGTGACCCGTTTGGAGGTGAAGGAGGCGGGTAGGAACGGCCGCGGCTGCTGCGCCGCGTGGGGCGGACACGACCGGGGAGGGCGACGGGGTGGACTACCGCGGGGTGTTCGAGCACGTGTTCGGCCTGCAACTGTGGATCGCCGGCGGGGTCTTCGTCGTGGTCACCGGCCTGCTGCTCGGCGCCCTGGTCCTCAACCGCGCCCGCCGGCGGGACAAGCTGCCCTTCGCCGCGGCGGAGCACAACCCGATCGAGATCACCTTCGCAGTGTTCCTCGGCGGCGCGGCGGCGTTCCTGGTGTGGCTGAGCCTGTCGAACAACCACCGGCTCGGTTACACCGACACCCGGGTGGTGGCCGAGCGCACGGGCCTGTCGGGCGGGCAGCAGCCGGTCCGGGTCGACGTGACCGCCTTCCAGTGGTGCTGGAGCGCGAGCTACCCCGGCTCGGCCACCACCGTCTCCGGCTCCTGCGACACCCCCGCCGGCCGGCCGGTGATCGTCGTGCCGCAGGGGCGGCCGGTCGAGTTCGCCCTCACCGCCCGGGACGTCGCCCACGCCTTCTGGATCCCGGAGCTCGCGGTCAAGCGCGACGCCTACCCCGACCACGTCAACACGCTGCTGATGACGTTCCCGGAGACCGGCCGCTGGCTGGGCCGCTGCTCGGAGTTCTGCGGCACCTACCACAAGGACATGGACTTCTACGTCCAGGCGGTGCCCGCCGACCAGTACCAGGCCTTCCTCCGGACCGGGGCGCTGCCGGCGGGGGCGGCCGCATGACCGCCACCGAACCCCGTCCCCCGCTCGACGTCCCGGAACCGGCGCCCCGCCGGGTCCGCACCACGGTGCTGGCCTGGGTGACGAGCACCGACCACAAGCGGATCGGGCTGCTGACCCTCGGCACCGCCGTCGCGCTGCTGATCGCGATCGGCGGCCTCGCGCTGACCCTGCGCGCGCAGCTCGCCCAGCCGCAGATGGACGTGCTGTCCCCCGACCGCTACAACCAGTTCTTCACCATGCACGGCTCGGGCATGATCTACCTGGTCATGACCCCGTTCGCCATCGGGCTGGGGCTCTACCTGGTGCCCCTGCAGATCGGCGCCCCGAACGTCGCCGCGCCGCGCACCACGATGCTCGGCTACTGGCTCTACCTCGGCGGCGCGGTGACCATGCTGTCGGGTTTCGCCACCTCCTCCGGCGCCGCCGACCACGGGTGGTACGCCTACCCGCCGCTGGCCGGCACCCGCTACACCCCGGGCCCCGGGGTGGACCTGTGGATCGCCGGGGTGACGCTCGCCGGGCTCGGCATGCTGCTCATGGCGGCCACCGTGCTCTGGACCGCCCTGGTCAAGCGCACCCGCGGGATGACCTTGCTGCGCATGCCCGTGTTCACGTGGTCGGTCGTCGCGACCAACCTGATGTGCATCGGCGCGTTCCCCTCGCTGCTGGTGGCGATGGGCATCCTGGCCGCCGGCCGGATCGAGCCCGACCTGTTCACCCAGAACGCCTGGAACATCGGCTACCAGCACGTCTTCTGGTTCTTCGGGCATCCCGTCGTCTACGTGATGTTCTTCCCGTTCGTGGGGGCGGTCGCCGAGGTGCTCGCGGTGTTCGGCGCCCGCCGCTACTTCGGCTACAGGATCACCGTCGTGTCGCTGCTCGCCTTCGCCGCGCTGTCGATGAGCGTGTGGGGACACCACATGTTCAGCACCGGGCAGGCCGAGAACGACTACTACTCGCTGACCTCGATCCTGCTGCTGGTCCCGGCCGGGCTGGAGTACTTCGGCTTCCTCGCCACGCTGCTCGGCGGGCGGCTGCGCCTCCCCACCCCGATGCTGTTCGCGGTCGCCTTCGTGCCGCAGTTCCTGATCGGCGGCCTCACCGGGATCATGGTCGCCACCCCGCCGGTGGACTACCAGGTCACCGACTCGTACTTCATCGTCGGGCACTGGCACTACACGCTGGCCGCCGGCAGCCTGTTCGGCTTCTTCGCCGGGTTCTACTACTGGTTCCCCAAGGCCACCGGCCTGCTGCTGCGCGAGCGGCTGGGCAAGGCGCACTTCTGGTTCTGGCTCCTCGGCACCAACGCCACCTTCCTGCCGATGTTCTGGCTCGGGCTGCAGGGCATGCCCCGGCGCATCGCGAGCTACCTGCCCCAGGACGGCTTCGGCACGCTCAACCTGATCGCCACCCTCGGCTCGGGCCTGCTCGCGATCGGCACGATCCTGTTCCTCGTCGACCTGGTCGTGTCGATCGCGCGGCCGCGGCGGGCGCCCGACGACCCGTGGGGCGGCTTCACCCTCGAATGGGCCACCTCCTCCCCGCCGCCCCCGCAGAACTTCGACCCGGCCCACCCGGTGCCGCCGATCCGCAGCTACGCGCCCCTGCTCGATCTCCGACAGGACCTGCGGGGTGGGGAGGGCCGGGCATGACCACCCCGACCCCGGCCTCCCCCACCCCGTCGTCGACCTCGGCGGGGTCCCCGTCCCCGGCCGCCCCGCCCGACCCGGTCCGGCGGGCCGCGCTGCCGCCCTCGCGGGTGCGCGAGCTGCGCACCGGTCACCTCCTCGTCGGTGCCTGGACCGCGGGCAACGGCGTGCTCGCCGGGATCATGCTCGGGTTCCGCCCGCAGACCATCTCCATGCTGCTCTGGCTGTTCGACCTGCTGCTCGTCTCCGGGTTCGGGCTCGCCGTCCTGCTGGCCCTGCGCGCGCGGCGCGGCGTCGGCACCACCGTGCGGATGCCCGTCCGCAGCACCGCCGCCGTCCTCACCGCGATCGGGCTCACCCTCGCCGGCCTCGCCCTGGCCTACGGCTGGCTCTGGCTGCTCGTCGCGCTCTACCCCCTGGGCGCCGCCGCGGTGCTCGTGCGCGGCGAGCGCGTCCCGCCCGGTACCCGGCCCGAGCCGGCCGCGCTCGACGGCATGCCGCTCGCCCCGAACCCGCGTCCCCAGGAGTACGACGGCACCACCACCGGCGAGGCCGTGCCCGTCCCGGCCGGCCACCCCGTGCGCGCCGCCGACCCGCCGCCCCCGCCCGCTCCCCCGCGGCGGCGGGGCCGGCTGCTCGTGCTCGGTGCCGTCCTGCCCGCGGCCGTGCGGGGGCTGTTCCGGAGGTCGGGATGAACCATCTCGCGCACATGGCCGTGGACGGGCTGCTGGTCTCCGTGCTCGCCCCGCTGCTGCTCATGCTGCTGCGGGCGCTGCGCGTGGAGCCGCCCACGCTGCCCGCGGTCGTCGTGGCGCCCGGGGTCGTGCTGCTCCACGCCGCGGCGGTCCTGCTGCCGGCGCTGGCCGGGGCCGCTCCGGTGCTGCTGCTGGCCGGCGGCGTCCTGTTCTGGACACCCGTCCTCGGCCGCCGCCGGCTGTCGCCGGCCGGCCGGATCGTCTACCTCTTCGCCACCATGCCGGCGCTCGACCTGCCCGGGGTCTGGCTCGTCGCCCGCGGCGACGGGCCCGGCGGGATCGCGATGGTCCTGGGGATGCTGCCGATCGGGCTGACCGCGCTCGGGCTGGCCTGGCGCTGGACGGCCGAGGAGGAGCGCACGGCCGCAGCCGACGCGGCCGCTCACGTGGGGCACGGGGCGGTCGGCGGAGCCACCCGCGAGACGACACACGGAAGGACGGGGAGCTGAGCATGCCGAGCCCTCGAGAGGTCAGGGCGCTGCTGGCGCAGGGCCTCGACCACGGTGAGGTGGGCCGCCGCCTGGGGATCCCCGCCGGTCAGGTCGAGATGATCGCCACCGGCGTCCCGGCCGACGGCTCCGACGCCCTCACCGCCGCCGAGCGGGAGGACAAGGGCGTCCCCGCGAGCACCCAGCACCTGCTCGGCGTGCCCGTGCACAACCCGACCAGTCGAAAGGCCGTGCACGAGTGGATCTCCGCACGGGTGGCCGCCGACACCGCCATGCGCGCGGCCCAGCAGCGCCACGACCAGCAGAACCAGGAGGGGTGAGACGTGGGCGTCAGGACGTGGATCGAGTCGTGGCCGGTCTACCGGCAGCTCACCGGGGACGACCCGCTGGGCCGCGGCTCGGCGGCCAGGAGCGGCACGAGCGCGCGCCTGCAGCCACGCATCGGCACCGCGGACCGTGTCGTCAAGTCGATCTGTCCGTTCTGCGCAGTGGGGTGCGGGCAGAACGTGTACGTCAAGGACGAGCAGGTCGTGCAGATCGAGGGTGACCCCGACTCCCCGATCAGCCGCGGCCGGCTGTGCCCGCGCGGGTCGTCGAGCCTGCAGCTGGTCACCGGGGACGCGCGCGAGTACACCGTCCGCTACCGGCGCCCGGGCGGTACCGACTGGGAGGACCTCGACCTCGACACGGCGATGGACATGATCGCCGACCGGGTCATCGAGAGCCGGCGCAAGGGCTGGCAGTGGGAGCACGAGGGCAAGCGGGTCCGGCGCACGATGGGCTTCGCCAGCCTCGGCGGGGCGACGCTGGACAACGAGGAGAACTACCTCATCAAGAAGCTGTTCACCGCGCTCGGCGCGATCCAGATCGAGAACCAGGCGCGCATTTGACACTCCGCCACCGTCCCCGGTCTGGGGACCAGCTTCGGTCGCGGCGGCGCCACGACGTTCCAGCAGGACCTGCAGAACTCCGACTGCATCGTCATCGAGGGCTCGAACATGGCCGAGTGCCATCCGGTCGGGTTCCAGTGGGTGATGGAGGCGAAGGCCCGCGGGGCGACGGTCATCCACGTCGACCCGCGCTTCACCCGCACCAGCGCGATGGCCGACCTGCACGTCCCGTTGCGCGCCGGCACCGACATCGCCTTCCTCGGCGGGATCATCAACCACGTCCTGCAGAACGAGAAGTACTTCCACGACTACGTGGTGGCGTACACGAACGCGGCCACGCTCGTCGGTGAGGACTTCCGTGACACCGAGGACCTCGCGGGCGTGTTCTCCGGCCTCGACCGGGAGGACAAGTCCTACGACTTCGAGACCTGGCGCTACGAGGGCGGCACGGTCCAGGCCGCGTCCGGCGAGCGGGACCAGGTCGGGTCGGAACGCGTCGAGCAGTCCGGGAAGGCGCAGTCGGATCAGGCGGGGTCCGACGGCGGCGGGCCGGGCGGGCGCAGGGGGTCGAGCGGTGTGAAGCGGGCCGCCCGCGGGGAGGCGCACGGGTCGGGCGGGGCCGGTATCAGCGGCAGGTTCGAGACCGACGAGTCGCTGCAGCACCCGCGCACGGTGTTCCAGATCCTCAAGCGGCACTTCGCCCGCTACACCCCCGAGCTGGTCGCCGAGACCTGCGGGGTGCCGGAGGAGACGTTCCTGCGGGTGTGCGAGCTGCTCGAGGAGAACTCCACCCCCGAGCGGACCAGCGCGTTCGTCTACTCCGTGGGGTGGACCCACCACACCGTGGGTGTGCAGTACATCCGGACCGCGTCGATCCTGCAGGCCCTGCTGGGCAACATCGGCCGTCCGGGCGGCGGGATCCTCGCTCTGCGCGGGCACGCCAGCATCCAGGGCAGCACGGACATCCCGACGCTGTTCAACATCCTGCCCGGCTACATCCCGATGCCCCACGCGGAGTCCTCGCCGGACCTGACGACCTTCGTGTCGGCGGAGAAGGCGGAGAAGGGCTACTGGGCCGAGCTCGGCTCCTACCTGGTCAGCCTGCTCAAGTCCTACTGGGGCCCGGCGGCCACGCCCGAGAACGACTTCTGCTTCGACTACCTGCCCCGGCTCACCGGCAGCCACAGCTCCTTCGAGACCGTGATGGCCCAGCTCGAGGGCGAGTGCACCGGCTTCTTCGTGCTCGGCGAGAACCCGTCCGTCGGGTCGGCCAACGCGAAGATGCAACGGCTGGCCATGGCCAATCTGGACTGGCTGGTCGTGCGGGACTTCTCCCTGATCGAGTCGGCCACGTGGTGGAAGGACGGGCCCGAGATCGAGACCGGGGAGATGCGCACCGAGGACATCGGCACGGAGGTGTTCTTCCTGCCCGCCGCCGCGCACACCGAGAAGGACGGCAGCTTCACCAACACCCAACGGCTGCTGCAGTGGCACCACCAGGCCGTCGAACCGGCCGGCGACGTCCGCAGCGACCTGTGGTTCCTGTTCCACCTGGGCCGCAGGATCCGGGAGAAGCTCGCCGGCAGCACGGACGAGCGGGACCGCCCGGTGCTCGACCTCACCTGGGACTACCCCACCAAGGATTCGCCCACCCACCCGGGCCTGGACGAGCCGGAGGCCGAGGCCGTCCTCGCCGAGATCAACGGGTGGGACGGCCACGGCACGCCGCTCTCGTCCTACCAGCAGCTGCGCGACGACGGCTCGACCGCCTGCGGGTGCTGGATCTACTGCGGCACCTACGCCGACGGGGTCAACCAGGCCGCCCGCCGCAAGCCGGGCACCGAGCAGGACTGGGTCGCCCACGAGTGGGGCTGGGCGTGGCCGGCGGACCGGCGCATCCTCTACAACCGCGCCTCGGCCGCACCCGACGGCACGCCCTGGAGCGAACGCAAGGCCTACGTGTGGTGGGACCCGGACGAGAAGAAGTGGGTGGGCCACGACGTCCCGGACTTCTCGCCCACCAAGGCCCCCGACCACGTCCCGCCCGAGGACGCCAAGGGCGTCGAGGCCCTCTCGGGCACGGACGCGTTCATCATGCAGGCCGACGGCAAGGCCTGGCTCTACGTGCCGGCGGGGCTGACCGACGGGCCGCTCCCGGCGCACTACGAGCCGCAGGAGTCGCCGGTGGCCAACCCGGTCTACCCGGAGCAGCGCAACCCGGCCCGGCAGATCGACTCGGTGGTGCACCCGCAGGACCGGTTCCAGCCCAGCGGCGACGAGCCCGGCGCGCAGGTCTACCCCTACGCGCTCACCACCTACCGGATCGCCGAGCACCACACCGCCGGTGGCATGAGCCGCTGGTCGCCGTACCTCTCCGAGCTCGCGCCGGCGATGTTCTGCGAGGTCTCACCCGAGCTGGCCCGCGAGCGCGGGCTCGAGCACGGCGGCTGGGCCCACCTGGTCACGGCGCGCAACGTGATCGAGGCCCGGGTCATGGTCACCGACCGGATCCCGTCGCTGCGGGTGGCCGGGCGGGTGCTGCACCAGGTCGGGCTGCCCTACCACTGGGGACCCAACGGCCTGGTGACCGGCGACGCGGCCAACGAGCTGACGAGCCTGGTGATGGACCCGAACGTGCACATCATGGAGACCAAGGCCCTGGCCTGCGACATCCGGCCCGGCCGGCGCCCCCGTGGACCGGACCGGGTCGCCCTGGTCGAGGCCTACCGGCAACGTGCCGGGATCACCGAGCGGACCGGCGTGGACGACACCGGAAGCACCCGGACGGCGGGAGGAGCGTCATGACGGCCGAACCCGACCTGCGCACTGCACTGTCCGGGGACGCCGACCCGGCCCGCCCGGGCGGGTACGCCGACGGGACGGACGGCCATCCGCCGCGGATGGGCTTCTTCACCGACACCTCGGTGTGCATCGGCTGCAAGGCGTGCGAGGTGGCGTGCAAGGAGTGGAACGCCATCCCCGCCGACTTCCCCGAGGGCGGGTTCACCGGCACCTCGATGGACAACAGCGAGGGGCTGGGCGCGGACACCTGGCGGCACGTCGCCTTCATCGAGCAGCGCCGCCCGCTCGCCGCGCAGGACCCGGGCGTCCCGCGCACCGACCCGACCCGGCACGACCTCGCCCGTCTCGACGTGCTCTCCCTGGCGGGCCAGGGCACGTCCAGCCCGCCCGCGCACCTCCCGGCCGCGCCCGTCGAACCGGGCGGGGCGGGCGAGTTCCGCTGGTTGATGGCGTCGGACGTCTGCAAGCACTGCACGCACGCGGCGTGCCTGGACGTCTGCCCCACGGGGTCGCTGTTCCGCACCGAGTTCGGCACGGTCGTCGTGCAGGAGGACATCTGCAACGGCTGCGGCTACTGCATCCCCGCCTGCCCCTACGGGGTGATCGACCAGCGCAAGGACGACGGACGTGCCTGGAAGTGCACGCTCTGTTACGACCGGCTCGGCGTCGGCGCCGAGCCGGCGTGCGCGAAGGCGTGCCCGACCGACTCGATCCAGTTCGGCCCGCTGGACGAGCTGCGCGAGCGCGCCGACGCCCGGCTGGCGCAGCTGCAGGACGCGGGTGTCACCGAGGCCCGGCTGTACGGGCGGGAACCGGACGACGGCGTCGGCGGCGACGGCGCGTTCTTCCTGCTCCTCGACGAGCCGGAGGTCTACGGGCTGCCGCCCGACCCCGTCGTCACCACGCGGGACCTGCCCCGGATGTGGAAGCACGTCGGCATGGCCGCGCTCGGCCTCCTCGGCGGCGTGGCCGCCGCCTTCGCCTCGACGACCAGGACCGGAGGACGGCGATGAGCGAGTCCGACGTCACCAGGGACGGGGTCCGCGGCGGACGTCCGGACCGGGAGGCCACGACCGGCGCCGTGCGCGACGACGGCCGGCAGGGCGGGCGCCGGCGGCGGGGCGGCGGAGGTCGTGGTGCACGGGGTGAGCGGGCGATGGTTCCCGATGCCGAGTTCCGCTCGTACTACGGCCGCTCGATCCTCAACCCGCCCGTGTGGGAGTCCCGCGACATCGCGGGCTACCTGTTCCTGGGCGGGCTGGCCGGCGCCTCGTCGGTGCTCGGGGCCGGGGCGCACGTCACCGGGCGGCCGGCCCTGGCCCGGTCGACCAAGCTCGCCGCGGTCGCCGCCGGCGCGTTGTCCCTCGCCGCGCTGGTCCACGACCTCGGCAGGCCGATGCGGTTCCTGAACATGCTGCGGGTGTTCAAGGTGACCTCGCCGATGAGCGTCGGCTCCTGGTTGCTCGCCGGGTACGTCCCGCTGGCCGGCGCCGCGGCCGCGAGCGCCGTCTCCGGCCGGCTGCCCCGCATCGGGGCCGCGGCCACGGCCGGCGCCGCCGCCCTCGGGCCGGCCGTCGCCTCCTACACCGCCGCGCTGATCAGCGACACCGCCGTGCCCGCCTGGCACGACGGGCACCGCGAGATGCCCTACGTGTTCGTCGGCTCGGCCGCGACCGCCGCCGGTGGGCTCGGTCTCGTCGCCGCCCCGCTCCGCGAGCACGGACCGGCCCGCGCCCTCGCCGCCATGGGCGTCGGCACCGAGCTGGCCGCGTTCGAGCTGATGGAGCGGCGGATGGGCATGCCCGGGGAGCCCTACTCGCAGGGCCGCGGCGGTACGTACGTCAGGGCCGGGAAGATCCTCTCCGTCGCGGGCGCGGTCGGTGCGGTGCTCGGCCGCCGCAGCCGCCTGGCCGGCGCCGTGTCCGGCGGCGCGCTGCTGGCCGCCTCCGCCGCCACCCGCTGGGGCATCTTCCACGCGGGCCTGCAGTCCGCGAACGACCCGAAGTACACCGTCGTGCCGCAGCGGCGACGGCTCGAGGAGGGCCGCCCGGCCACGGGGACCTCCACGACGACCTCGAGCCCGTCGCGGACGGCCGCCTCGTCCACGGGGGAACCCCGAACCGACGCGTGACGACCCACCTCGGGCTGGGACGATCGGCGCGGGCCGTCGCCGGAGCCGGAGCGGACGGCAGGAGGGAGCGGCGCCGATGGTCCCGGAATCCGCGGAGGAGGCTCCGCTCGCCGGCGTGCGGGTGGTGGACCTGACCACGACGTTCATGGGCCCGTACTGCACGCTCGTCCTCGCGCAGATGGGCGCCGACGTCGTCAAGGTCGAGGCCCCGGGCGGCGACGTCGTCCGCTACGTCGCCGACGAGCGGGGCACCGGCATGGGCCCCGTGTTCCTCAACGCGAACCGGGGCAAGCGCAGCCTCGAGCTCGACCTGAAACGGCCGGCCGGACGGGAGGTGCTGCTGCGGCTGGTCGGCACCGCCGACGTGGTCGTGCACAACCTGCGACCCGAGGCGGCCACCCGGCTCCGGCTGCGTGCCGAGGACCTGCACGCCGTCGCCCCGCGGCTCGTCCACTGCGTCGTCCGCGGGTTCTCCAGTGCGGGCCCCTACCGGGACAAGGCGGCGTACGACGACGTCATCCAGGCGTCGTCCGGCCTCGCCGCCGTGCAGGGCGGACCGGACGGACCGACCTACGTCCGCACCCCGGTCGCCGACAAGGGGACCGCCCTGATGGCCGTCGGGGCGATCACCGCCGCCCTCTACCGGCGGGAGCGCACGGGGCGGGGCCTGGCGATCGAGGTGCCCATGCTCGAGACGATGGTCTCGTTCACCCTGCTCGACCAGCAGGGCGGCTACGTCTTCGACCCGCCGCGCGGACCGGCCGGCTACGCCCGCACGGACTCCCCGTACCGCAGGCCGTACCGGACCGCCGACGGGCACGTCGGCGTCATGGTCTACACGGACGCGCAGTGGCGGGCGTTCTTCGAGCTGACGGGCAGGCCCGAGCTCGCCGAGGACCCGCGCTTCCGCACGATCACCGCGCGGACGGTCCACATCGACGAGCTGTACCGGCTGCTCGAGGAGGAGCTGGGCGCGCGGTCGACCGCCGACTGGCTGGCCGCGTTCGACGCCCTCGGCATCCCGGCAATGCCGGTCCTCACCGTGCCCGAACTGTTCGACGACGAGCACCTCCGCGCCGTCGGCACGTTCGACCGGACGGTGCACCCCACCGAGGGGCCCCTCCGGCACGTCCGCTTCCCCGTCGACTTCGCGGGGCTCCCCGGCGTCGACCTGCGGCCGGCGCCCCGGCTCGGGGAGCACGGACCGGAGATCCTCGCCGAGCTGGGCTACGGCCCCGAGGAGATCGCCGCGCTCACCGTGGTGGGGAGCGCCGCGGCGCCCGACGTCCCGACCGGGAACCTCTGAGCAGGCCCGGACACCCTCGAACCCCTACCGGGTGATCCCGGTGTGGCCGAGCGAGTAGCGCCCGGGCTGCGGCCACACGCACAGCCCGTGCGGCCCGTCCCCGACGTCGATCTTCCGGATGAGGCTCCCGTCCGTCGTCGAGAGCACGTAGACGGCGCGGTCGTACCGGCCGGACAGCCAGAGCTGGGAGCCGTCGGCGGACACGTTGCCCATGTCCGGGCTACCGCCGCCCGGGAGCCTCCACTTCGTGATCGACGCCCCCGTGTAGGCGTCGAGCACGCTGACCGAGCCCTCGTGTCGGTTCGTCACGTACAACCTGGTCGCGTCCCGCGAGAGGTAGAGGCCGTGGGCGCCGTGCCCGGTCGGGATCTCCCGGACGACGTGGGTGGCGGCGCCGTCGAGCACCCAGAGCCCGTTCTGGTCGGAGTCGGCGATGTAGAAGACCGAGCCGTCCGGGGCGAGCTTGATGTCCTGCGGACCCATGTGCCTGTTCCGCCTCGGCATGTCGATCGTGCGCAGCAGGGTGCGGTGGACGATGTCGACCACCGCCACCCGACCGTCGAACTCGCAGGTGAACACGGCCGTCCGCCCGTCGGGGGTGAAGTCGGCGTGGTCGATCCCGGCGCAGTCCGGCGTCGGCAGCTCGCCCTGCTGGGCCCACGTGTGCGGGTCGTAGAAGACCAGCCGCCGCTGCGCCTCGGCCACCGAGATGGCCGAGGCCCCGTCCGGGGTGAAGTACATGTTGTAGGGATCCTGCACCGGGATGACCGCGCCCGGCTTCCCGGTCACCGGGTCGAAGGGCACGACCTTGTTCGTGGTGTCGTCCGTGGCGTACAGGGTGCGCATGTCCCACGAGGGCACCACGTGCTGGAGCTCGCCGCCTAGCGGATAGGTCCCCACCACCGCGAACGTGGCCGGGTCGATCACCCGCACCTCGCCGGACTTGGTGTGCGGCACGTACACCAGGGGTTTCGCGGCCTTGGCGGCGTCGGAGAGCATGTTCGCCGCGGCGTTCGCGTAGACGTCGTGCGCGTCGGTGACGGGCGGCATGCCCGGCAGCCCGTCCACCGCCGCCGCGGGCGCCGGGACAGGGCTCGTCGCGGCCGGACCCGTCGGGGCGGGCGGGGGCGCTGCCGTCCCCCCGCCGCCGCTGCACCCCGCCAGCGCGACCACGGCCGCCGCCACCGCAGCCACCGCGAGCCTCCGACGAGCGTTCACCCGTACCCCCTTCACCTCAGCCGAACAGTCCGGTCGCCGTGACCGGGGCGAGGCCCCGTGCGGCGAGGTCGTCGAGCACGCCCGGCAGGGCGGCCAGGGTCCCTGGATGCCCCAGGTGCATGCTCACCACGCTTCCGGCCGTGGCCGCCGCGACGTTGCGACGGATCGCGGCGGGACCGGGGTCGGTGAAGTCCCGCGAGTCCACGTCGTAGGACAGCACGGTCGGGTAGCCCGCGGCCGCCGCGAGGGCCCGCACCGCCGGCGTGGCGTGCTGGGCCTGGGAGGGCCTGAAGAAGGCACCCGGGCCACCGGTCGACGCGGCGATGACGTCGCGGCAGCGTTCGATCTCGACCCGGGCGGCGGCGTCGGCCATCCCGTCGATGTCCCGGTGCGACCAGGTGTGGTTGCCCAGCTCGTGCCCCAGGTCGGTGACCATCCGGGCGGCGTCCGGGTACTGCTGCAGCCAGGTTCCGACGGCCAGCACCGTCGCCGCGGCGCCGCGGTCGTGCAGCGTGCCCAGCACCTGCCGCGCGAGGCCGAGGTCCCCGGCCCCGTGGAAGGTCAGGGCGACCTCGGGACGGCCGCTCGTGGCCCGCGCGACCTCGCCGGCCGGGCGGGCCGGGGAGGTCGTGGCCGGGGCCGTGGTCGCGGGGGCGGCCGAGGTCGGCGGGCCGGCCGGGACCGCCGGTGCCCCCGATCCCGACGGCGACGAGCAGGCCGCGGCGAGGGGCAGCACCACCGCGGCCCGCAGCACGGCGCGCCGGCTCGCGGCGGGCCCGTCGTCCTGACGCACGACGCCGGACCCTAGACCGTGCGCGGTTCCCGCGCGCGACCTGCCTGGCGCCGGAGGTTCGTGTCGTCCGGTAGCGCAGGGAAGCTCCCCGAATGTCGAGAAGATCGACACCCGGGGGCGATCCCGGCGGTGGCGTCGCACGCCGGCTCGCGCTCTGTGGTCGGATGAGGGGCGTGCAGCGACGCGTGACGGATTTCTGCGAACGGTTCGGCCTCCGGCTGCCGATCCTGGAGGCCCCGATGGCCGGGGCCTGTCCGCCGGAGCTGGCGATCGCGGTGGCCGAGGCCGGCGGGATGGGCGCCGACGGCGTCGTCCTCGACCCGCCCGAGCGCATCCGGGCATGGGTGGAGCGGTTCCGGGCGGGCTCGGCGGGGCCGTTCCAGCTCAACATCTGGATCCCCGACCCGCCCGTCGACGACCCGGCGCGCGTGCGCGCCGCCGAGGACTACCTCGCGGGCTTCGGTACGCCGGGCGGACCCGGCCCGGCCGCGCCGGTCTTCGCCGAGCAGTGCGAGGCCATGCTCGAGGCCGCGCCGACCGTGATCTCCTCGATCATGGGCGTGTTCGCGCCCGACTACGTCGAGCGGATGCACGCCCGCGGGATCGCCTGGTTCGCCTGCGCGACCACCCTGTCCGACGCGCTGGTGGCCCAGGAGGCCGGGGCGGACGCGATCGTCGCGCAGGGCATGGAGGCGGCCGGGCACCGCGGCACGTTCGACCCCGCCGTCGCCGAGCAGACCGCCGTCGGGCTCTTCGCCCTGCTCCCCCACCTGGTCGACCGGCTGCGGGTCCCCGTCATCGCCTCCGGCGGCATCGGCGACGGCCGCGGCGTGGCCGCGGCGCTGGCGCTCGGCGCGAGCGCCGTCCAGGTGGGGACCGCGCTCCTGCGGTCGCCGGAGGCGGGGATCGACGAGAGCTGGGCGTCGGCCCTGGCGGATCTGTCCCCGGAGGTGCCCGTCCCCACCCGCGCCTACTCCGGCCGGCTCGGCCGGGCCGTGCCCACGCCCTTCGTGACCGCCTGGTCGCAGCCCGGCTCGCCCCCGCCCGCGCCCTACCCCGACCAGCGCCGGCTGGTCGGGCGGTGGCGCCGCGGGGCCGCGGCCGGGATCGACCCGGTCAACCAGTGGGCCGGTCAGAGCGCGGCCCTGGCGCGCCCGGTGCCCGCGGGGACGATCGTGCAGGACATGTGGGACACCGCCCGCGCGCTGCTGGCCTGAGCTGAGCCGAGCCGGGCGGACCGGCTCAGCCGGCGGCCACGCCCAGGGTGGCGAGCAGCACGAGGACGACCGTGGCCACGCCGAGCACGCCGTGCGCCGCGACGACCGCCGGCGGGAGATGGGCCTCGGCCGTCTCCCGGGCCGGTGCCGTGCTCACCCCGGACGCGGCGCCCGGCTCGCCCCCCGCCCCCGACGACCCCGCACCCGACGACCCCGCACCCGGCGACCCCGCGCCCGACGACCCCGCGGCCGACGACCCTGCCGTCGTCGCCGTGCGGGCCCGGTAGCCGGGGACCCAGAGCCTGAACATCCCGAAGCCGAGCAGCGCGACCACGACGAGCAGCGCCAGGGAGATCCACGCCAGCAGGGTCGAGCCGAGGAGGAGGTGGACGATCCAGACCACCAGGCCCGCCGCGGCCAGGGCGAAGTGCCCGAGGACCAGGCCGGGCGGGAAGTGTCCGGCCCCCGTGGACCGGAGACCCCCGTGGGCGACCCACCTGCCGAGCAGGACGGCGCCGCCGACGGCGGTGAGGACCCAGGCGATCAGTGCGGCGATACCCATGTCGGCCTCCTTGCCGAGCGGGAGGGCCGCGTCCGGACGGGCGCGGTCGTGCGGATGGTGCGGTCGGCGTGCGGTGACCTGACGCCCGGCGCCCCCGACGGTCAGTGCGCGGGGCGTGCGCGTTCGTGGACGCCGGTGCGCGGCGTGCCGTGCCGGTAGCCCTCGGCCTGGGTGACGGCCTCGTCGGCCACCCGGACCCCGTAGCGGTAGGCCAGCATCCCGCCGAGGTATCCCGACACCGCCAGCGCGAGCAGGCTGGCCACGGACAGCACCAGGGGGCCGGTGCCGACCGGCGCCGCGGCCACGGCGGTCGTGTCCGTGGCCCCGGCGGCGCGGCGCCAGAGGAAGTTGCCGACGTAGGCACCGGTGATCACGAGGTTGAGCGCCATGTGGAGCACGCCGACGCGGAACGCGCGGGTCCCGGGCGGGACGATCAGCAGGTCCATCGTGCCCACGACCGCCGCCAGGAGCGCCCCGATCACGCCCAGCGCGATTAGCCAGGTCGACCCGACGACCAGGAAGGCCGGGCCCGCCACCACGTGCGATCCGACGTCGAACACCAGGCTGGCCACCCAGGCCCCGATCGGCACCGTGACCAGGATCGGGTGGAACGGGTGCCCGTAGGGCCCGGCGAGAGTCTGACTGACCGGCCGCTTCGCCGGTCCGGCGTGCTCACTCACGACGGCCTCCCGACGCCCTCGATAACGCCAATGAATTTTGGTCTTATCCCTGCCTCCCCGTCAAGACCCGCAGGTGGGCGCCTGGTGACCGGGGCGCGGAGCAAGGGAGTCTGGCGCAACCGGTGCTAGGGTCCGGGTGTGTCGGTCGACCGGGCGATCAAGGCGGTGGCCGCGCTGGACGACGACCTGCGCCGCGGGATGTACCGGTTCATCCGGGCCGAGCGCAGGCCGGTGAGCCGCGACGAGGCGGCGGCCGCGGTCGGGATCTCCCGCAAGCTCGCCGCCTTCCACCTCGACAAGCTCGTCGACGCCGGTGTCCTGCGCGCGCACTTCGGGTCCGCCACCGGGATCCGCCGGGTCGGTCGCGCGCCCAAGCTCTACGAGCCGGTCGAGGCCGACCTGCGGATCAGCATCCCGCCACGGCGGCACGACCTGCTCGCGGACATCCTCCTCGCCGCGGTCCTGATCGCCGACGGTGCACCGGCGTCGGCCGCCCTGGAGGCCGCGGCCGGACGCGGGCGCGAGCTCGGCGGGGCCGAGCGGCGCAGCACCCGGCCGGGGCGGCTCGGTCCCGAACGCGCCCTGACGCTGGTGAGCGCGCTGCTGACGCGCCACGGGTTCGAGCCGGTCCGGCGCGCGCCCGGCTGCGTCCGGCTGCACAGCTGCCCGTTCCACCCCCTGGCCGACCGGGCCCCCGAGCTCGTCTGCGGGATCAACCAGGCCTTCGTCTCCGGGGTGATCGACGGGCTGGACCCGCGGCCGTCGATCCTCGCCGTCCTCGACCCCCGGGACGGCGAGTGCTGCGTCGAGCTCCGCGCACGCACCTGACCGGCCGGTCAGCCCTGCGTCCCGGACACCTCCTGCCGGACCCGGCCGACCGTGTCGCTCACCTCGTCGCGCACCCGGCGCGCCTCGGCCAGCCCCGCGGCGGCGAGGGCGCCTGCGGCCCCGCCGTACAGGGCGGTCACCACCGCGGCCGAGGCCGCTCGCGGCAGGACGAGGTCGAGCAGCCGCATCAGCAGCGCGGCCGACGAGCCCGTCGCCAGCAGGCCGAGCAGCCCCGCGCCGCCGAGGAGCAGGCTCGCGGTGCGCGCCCGTCCGAGCTCGCCGACGAGGTCCTCGCGCATCGCCCGCACCTCGCTGCGCACGAGCGCCCGCACGTCCTCGGTCAGGGCGCGCACGGGCTCCTCCCGGCGCGCGTTCCCCTCGGTCATCGTCCGCTCCCTCCCGGTCGTCCCGGACCGCTCGCCCGTCGGCCCGTCACCCTGTCCGGCACCTCGCGTGTCACTCGGTGTGTCACTCGGTGTGTCACTCCGCCCCTCACTCGGCGGCCTGCTGGGCCGCCGAGTACGCCAGCTGCAGGAAGTCCGCGCCGGTCAGGGCGGTGAAGGTCCCGGTCACGAGCCGGGTCAGCCGCGGCGCGAACACGAGCCCGATCGTGAAGCCCGTGGCGATCCAGAGGTCGAGGCAGAAGGGGCAGCTGAGCAGCTCGCCGATGCTGTGCCGCAGCGACGACTGCTTCCGCGGCTCCTCCATCACCTCGGACGGGCCGGCCGTGTCGGCGTACTGCACGAAGAGCGCCCGGAGCGGGCTGGTGACCGCGTCCTTGGTGATCGTGCGGGAGAGCTTGTGGGTGGCCACGGTGAGCAGCACCAGGTCCTTGACCGACAGCCGCGGCACGGTCTGCCGGGTCGCCGCCGCGATCCCGGCCACGGCGGCCACCACCGAGGCGAAGACCGCCATCACCACGACGTAACCCCCGAGGGGGCGGTCCTCGCCCTGGCGGTACTCCTCGGCCTCCGACCGTGCCGTGTCGTCGGCCACGGCCGCGACCCTCTGTGCCGTGCTCGCCATTCGTCCTCCCGGTGTCGTGGGTGTCGCCGTGTCGTGGGGGTGCGGTCTCCCGCCGCCTACCCGCTGACGCGCTCCTCATCCCTGCGCGACCGCTGCAGGAGCTCGATCGCCGCCGACGTCGCCGCCCGGTGCAGGAGGCCCGCGGGTCCGTGGGCACGCAGGGCCGCCCGCGCGGCGAACCACCCGCAGGCGCCGTGCACCCCGCCACCGGGATGGGCGGAGGAGCTGCCCAGGTAGAGCCCCGCGACCGGGGTCTCGGGGCGGCCGGGCCCGGGGACCGGCCGGAAGACCAGCTGCTGGAAGAGCTGGGCGGTGCCGCCGTTGATGGTGCCGTGCACCAGGTTCGGGTCGGCGTCCTCCAGGTCCGACGGCCGCCGCACCGCCCGGTGCCGCACGCGCGCACCGAAGCCGGGCGCGAACCGCTCCAGCACGTCCTCGGCGCGCCGGGCGAGCTCGTCGGCCGAGTCCGCGTCGTCGACCCCGCGCGGCAGGTGCGTGTACGCCCACGCGCTCTCCGTCCCGGCCGGTGACCGGCTCGGGTCGGCGGTCGTCATCTGCCCGACGAGCAGGAACGGCGCCGAGGTCGCGGTGCACCCGGGCGGGCACGGCGTCGGCCGGCAGCAGGTCCCGGTAGAGGGTGGGGGCGGAGACGTCGGCCACCACCGCCCGCCGGACCCGGACCGTGGTGCCGGCCGCCGTGTGCACGGTCCGGACGCGGCCGCCCAGGAACCGGGCGAGCCGCAGGGCCTCGGCCGTCCCGATCCGCCGCAGCAGCTGCACGGGCCCGCGGACGGGCGGGAACGTGGTGAACAGGGTGCGCAGGAACGGCTCGCTCAGCACGTCCCACCGGCGGCACAGGTCCAGCCAGGCCTCGCCGTCGCCGGCGTGCTGCGCCTCGAGTCCCGAGGCCGTCTCGGTGCGCTCGCGGCACAGCAGGGCGGCCTCGGCGCCGTCGTCGCCGAGCGGGTGGGCGAGCACCGCCGGCGCCTCCGACCAGCGCAGGCCGTGCGCCTCGAGGCCGAGCGACCGCAGCACCGGCGAGGCCCGGGACAGCGGGTAGAACGCGCTGAACAGGTCCGTGACGTATCCCGGGTGCAGCTCCGCGGAGCGCACCGCCCCGCCGAGGTGGTCCGTCGCCTCCAGCAGGCAGACCTCCCACTCGGCGTCGGCGAGCACGGCGGCGGCGACCAGCCCGTGGTGGCCCCCGCCGACCACCGCCGCGTCCACCGTCAGGTCGGTCATCGGGTGCGGGGGTTCCGGTTCGGGGTCTGCCCGGCGACGCCGTGCCGCAGCGGCTGGTTGTTGTCGGTCTGGTCGACGGGGTCGCCGGCGCCCACCTCCGGGGTGGGGGTCACCTCGGGCTGGGCCGCCGCGGGGTCGCCGCCGGAGGGCTCCGCCTCGCCCTTGGCGAGCGCGTCCCGGCGGTGCGTCAGGGCCTGGAGCACCGACGGCCGGTTGGCGTGCCCGCGCTCGTGCTCGAGCAGGGCGTGCAGCCCCTGCTCGTCGAGGGTGCGGATGCGGTGGACGAGGCTGCCCTCCGGCAGCTGGTCGTAGTCCGGGATGGGCAGCTCGGTCTGGTTGCTCATGGGCGGCGGGTACCGCGGATCACGCGTCCCATGCACGGGTCGGGGCCGGCCGGGCCCCGGCGGAGCGCGACCCCTGCCGTCGGAGCCCGCTCGGCGCGGCCTCCGGCTCGGGATCGCGTCGCGCAGGTTCCACGACTCCGCGCCGCCCGGCACCGCCGCCCGGGAGTACCGCTCGGCGCCGGCGACGACGGCGGCGTTCTGCTCGGCGACTAACCGCTCGTCGGCCGAGCCCGGCTCGGCCCGGCTGTGCTGCGCACACATCTCCTGCAGGACCTCGACGACGGGCTGCTCGCAGTGGTCCCGCACCCAGCGCGTCAGGCGGGCGTAGGCGAAGGGGTCGGGGCCGAACGGGTCGAAGCAGGCGTGGGCGGCCCGGGCGATCTCCGCGAGCGCCGGCTCGTGCTCGGCCAGCCACTCCACCACCGCACGCAGGGACCGGTGCAGGCTGTAGACGTCGAGGCCGTGGAAGCCGACGCGCTCGGCCTACCCTGCTCGGCCACCAGCCGCCGGGTCAGCCGGTCGCGCCAGGCGTAGAACTCGTGGGTGCCGTGCGAGGCCTCGCCGATCAGCACCAGCCGGGCCCGCCCCGCGCGGGCGGCGAGCTCGTCGAGGTCGCCGTCGCCGGCCAGCGGCCGCGCGAGGGTGCGGACGGCGGCGGCGTCGTCCGGGCGGACGGTGCGGGTCCCGGAGCCGGTCATCCGGGCCTCCCGTCCGGGTCGAGGGTGAACAGGCGGAACGGGCGGCCGAGCACGGGGCGGGCGACGTCGTGCACCGCCACGCCGCCGAGGGTGCGGCCGTCGGGCGATCCCGCGTGGGCGTGACCGTGCAGGGCCAGCGCGACCGGCGACCCGCAGGCGACGGCGGAGCCGTCGATGACCTCGCCGAGCGCGCGCCGCCGATCTCGACGACCGTGTGACCGCCCTCGAGCACCTGTCCGCCGCCCTCCTCGAGGGCGGCGGTGACGCCCTTCTCGTCGTCGCCGTGGAGGTCGCCCGCCCCCCGACTCCTCAACCGGGGGACGGACCGACGCGAGGGCCGGGTCCCGGTCGCCCGGGACCCGGCCCGCGCCTAGAACCAGACCTTCCGCCCACCCACCGGACGGCCCGTCCGCCCGAGGATCAGGAAGATCACGCCCAGGATCAGCAGGATCGCCCCGATGTAGTACAGCAGCGACAGTCCGGTGAGGAATCCGATGACGAGCAGGATGAGCCCGAGGATGATCACGGCGTCTCCTTCGACGGTCGGGCGCCCGTGCGCCCGGGGGTGATCGCTTGTACCCGAACGCATGATCAAACATGCGCTCCAAGGTCACGATCCGGCGACGACGTGCACGGTGAGCTCACGGTGTGCGTCCGTGTGCGTCGTGTACGCGCCGACCACGCGGGTAGCCGATCGCAGACCGCTCGACGAGGAGCTGTCCGGCGCCGAGGTACCGGTCACCACCCCGTTCCGGCCCGTCTACCTGGACCGCGCGCGGCAGGAGCCCGCGCCCGAGGACCGTCCCTGGCGCACCATGCCGCGCAACGCCATGACGATCCACTACTCCGGCATGACGATCGAGGCGCAGCGGCGGATCGCCGCGGGCGTCGCGGAGATCCTCGGCGCCCACCTGGCCGGCGACCCGCCGCCCGGAGGACTACGTCGTCGCCGCGCCCGGCGACCGAGGGGCTCCGGTCAGCCGCCCTCGATCCACACCGTCTTGGCGTTGACGAAGGTCCGCGGGCCGAACTGCGCGAGCTCGCGGCCGTAGCCGGAGTTCTTGGTGCCGCCGAAGGGGACCTCCGGGGTCGACTCGGTCATCCGGTTGACGTAGATCATCCCGGTCTCGATCCCGCGGACCAGGCGCTGCTGCTCGTCGGGGTCGGTGGTCCACACGCTGCCGCCGAGGCCGAAGGTGGAGTCGTTGGCGATCCGGATCGCGTCGTCGAGGTCCCGGGCGCGCCAGACCGAGGCGACCGGCCCGAAGAGCTCCTCGCGGTGTGCGGGCGAGCCGTCCGGGATGTCGGCCAGCACGGTCGGCGGGTAGTAGAAGCCCGGGCCGCCGCCGGGCTCCCCGCCGGTCACGAGCGTTGCGCCCGCGGCGACGGTGTCGCGGACCTGCTGGTCCAGGGTCTTCACCGCGTCGCCGGAGGACAGCGGGCCGACGTCGGTGTCCTCGTCCCTCGGGTCGCCGACGGTCAGCGCGGCCATCGCCTCGCCCAGCCGGCGGGTGAACTCGTCGGCGATGTCCGTGTGCACGATGAACCGCTTGGCGTTGATGCAGGACTGGCCGTTGTTCAGCGTCCGGGAGGCCACGGCGTTGCGGACGGCCTCGTCCAGGTCGGCCGACGGCATGACGACGAACGGGTCGCTGCCACCGAGCTCCAGCACGCTGGTCTTGATCTCCTTGCCCGCCGCGGCGGCCACCGCCCGCCCGGCGGCCTCGCTGCCGGTCAGCGTGACGGCGCGGACCCGGTCGTCGCCGATGATCCTCTCGATCTCCGACGAGCCGACCAGCAGCGTCTGGAACACCTTCTCCGGGAAGCCGGCGCGCACGAACGCGTCCTCGATGGCGAGGGCGCACTGCGGCACGTTCGACGCGTGCTTGAGCAGGCCGGTGTTGCCCGCCATCAGCGCGGGCGCGGCGAACCGGAAGACCTGCCAGTACGGGAAGTTCCAGGGCATCACGGCGAGCACCGGCCCGAGCGGCTCGTACCGGGTGACCACGCGGGCACCCGGCACGTCGTGCGGCTGGTCGGCGAGCATCGCCTCGGCGTTGTCGGCGTAGTAGCGGCAGCCCTTCGCGCACTTGTGGACCTCCGCGACGGCCGAGGCGAGGGTCTTGCCCACCTCCTGCGTCGCGATCCGGCCGAGCTCCTCGGCCTCCTCGTCGAGCAGCGCGGCGAGGTCGCGGAACAGCGCGGCGCGGCGGTCCATCGGGGTGTCGCGCCAGTGCGTGAACGCGTGCGACGAGGCGATGATCCTCATACCGAGCTGGTCCTCGGTGAGCGGGTCGAAGGTGCGGATCGTCTCTCCGGTACTGGGGTCGGTGGTCGCGATGGCCATACGGAGCGGGTACCGCGCCGCCACCGGATCATGCCGCGCACGGGGTAGAGCGCCCCGGACGGGGAAACCCCGGCCGATGGAGACCGAACTGACCCTGCGGGTCGACGGCGCCACCCACCACCTCCCCGTCGACACCCGGACCTCGCTGCTCGACGCGCTGCGCCAGCGCCTCGGGGCCACCAGCCCCAAGAAGGGCTGCGACCACGGCCAGTGCGGGGCGTGCACCGTGCTCGTCGGGGGCCGCCGCATCCTGGCCTGCCTCGCCCTGGCCGTGGCCCACGACGGGGCCGAGGTGACGACGGCGGCCGGGCTCGCGCCGGGGCTGGACGAGGACCACCCGGTGCACCGCGCCTTCGTGGACAACGACGCCCTCCAGTGCGGCTTCTGCACGCCCGGTCAGGTGTGCTCGGCCGTCGGCGTGCTCGACGAGCTGGAGCGGGGCTGGCCCAGTGCCGCGACCGCCGACCTGGCCGGCGGCCCGGACCTCGGTGACCCCCACACCGTCGACCGGGAGATCGCGGAGCGGATGAGCGGCAACCTGTGCCGGTGCGGCGCCTACAAGGGCATCCGCGCCGCCGTGGCACAGGCGGGCGGGTTCGCGGGCGAGGTGCGCCGATGAGGCCCTTCGCCTACGCCACCCCGCCCGACGCCCGCGAGGCCGTGCTCGCCGTGGCCGAGCGACCCGACGCGGCGTTCCTCGGCGGCGGCACGAACCTCGTCGACCACCTGCGGCTCGGCGTGGCGCGGCCCGGCCTGCTCGTCGACGTCACCGCCCTCGTCCCGGCCGCCGTCGAGGACCTCCCCGACGGCGGCCTGCGCGCCGGCGCCGGTGTGCGCAACTCCGACCTCGCGGCCGACCCCAGGGTCCGCGAGCGCTACCCGGTGCTCGCCGAGTCCCTGCTGGCCGGTGCCTCCGGCCAGCTGCGCAACATGGCGACCACCGGCGGGAACCCGCTGCAGCGCACCCGCTGCGTCTACTTCCAGGACGTCACCACCCCGTGCAACAAGCGCGAGCCCGGCTCCGGCTGCGCGGCGCTCGGCGGGGCCACCCGCCAGCACGCGATCCTCGGGGCGTCCGAGCACTGCATCGCCACGCACCCGTCGGACATGGCGGTGGCGCTCGCGGCGCTCGACGCGCGGGTGCAGGTTCTGGGGCCGGACGGGGAGCGCACGATCCCGTTCACCGAGCTGCACACGCTGCCCGGCGACTCCCCGGAGCGGGACACCGTGCTCGGGCACGGCGAGCTGATCACCGCGATCGACCTCCCGGCGGCGCCGATCGCCGCCCGCTCCCGGTACCGCAAGGTGCGCGACCGGGCGTCCTACGCGTTCGCGCTGGTCTCCGTGGCCGCCTGCCTGGAGGTCGCCGACGGCCGGATCCGCGACGTGCGCCTCGCGTTCGGCGGGGTCGCGCACAAGCCCTGGCGTGCGCACCGGGCCGAGGAGGCGCTGCGCGGTGCGCCGGCCACCGACGAGTCCTACCGGGCCGCCGCGGAGGCCGAGCTGACCGAGGCCCGCCCGCAGGAGGGCTTCGACGGCGGCAACGCGTTCAAGATCCCGCTGCTCACCGGGACGCTCGTGAGCACCCTGCGTGAGCTGGCCGCCGAGGAGGCCCGGGCATGACCGCCACGCTGGAACCGAGGGCCATCGGGCGCGACCTCGCCCGCCGCGACGGCGGGGCGAAGGTGCGCGGCACGGCCGTGTACGCCGACGACACGCCGGTGGCGAACCCGCTGTTCTGCCGGATCGTCCCGGCGACGATCGCGCGCGGGCGCGTCACCGGTGTCGACACCGCGGAGGCGGCCGCGCTCGAGGGCGTGGTCGCCGTGCTGACCAGCGCCGACACCGAACGCCTGGCGAACACCGACGACGCCGAGCTCGCCGTGCTGCAGGGCGACGAGGTCGGCTTCCGCGGGCAGATCGTGGCGGCCGTGCTCGCCGAGACCGACGAGGTGGCCCGCGAGGCCGTCGACCTCGTGCGGGTGCAGTACGACGCGCAGGAGCCCGACGCGGTGCTCTCCCCCGACCGCGACGACCTCTACACCCCCGAGTCGGTCAACCCGAGCTATCCCTCGGACACCCACGACGGCGACATGGCCGCGGCGATGGCCGAGGCGCCCGTGACGGTCGAGCAGACCTACACGACGCCGATGCTGCACAACAACCCGATGGAGCCGCACGCCACCACCGCGCTGTGGGACGGGGCGGGCGCCGGGCACCTCACCCTCTGGGACTCCACCCAGGGCGTGCACCCGGTCCGGCAGACGGTCACGGAGATCTTCGGGCTGGAGCGGGAGCAGGTGCGGGTGGTGTGCCCCTTCGTCGGGGGCGGCTTCGGCTCGAAGGGCAACCCGCACCCGAACGTGATCATGGCGGCGTTGGCGGCCCGGGCGGTGCCCGGCCGGCCGGTCCGGCTCCCGCTCACCCGGCAGCAGCTGTTCTCCCTGGCCGGCTACCGCACCCCCACCATCCAGCGGATGCAGCTGGCCGCGGAGCGGGACGGGCGGCTGCGCGGCATCGCGATCGACGTCGTGGAGCAGACCTCCCGGATCAAGGAGTTCGCCGAGCAGACGGGGGTGCCGACCCGGAACATGTACGCCGCGCCGAACCGGCGCACGACCCACCGGCTGGCGGCGCTCGACGTCCCGGTCCCGTCCTGGATGCGGGCGCCCGGCGAGTGCCCGGGCATGTTCGGCCCCGAGGTCGCGATGGACGAGCTCGCCGTCGAGCTCGGCCTGGACCCGGTGGAGCTGCGGATCCGCAACGAGCCGGAGGTCGACCCGGAGACCGGCAGGCCCTTCTCCTCGCGCAACCTCGTCGCGTGCCTGCGCGAGGGCGCCGAGCGGTTCGGCTGGGCCGGGCGCGACCACCGCCCCGGCGTGCGGCTGGAGGACGGCTGGTGGGTCGGCACCGGCGTCGCGGCCTCGGTCTACCCGACCATGCGGATGCCGAAGTCCACCGCCACGCTGACCTACGACGGCGGGCGCTACGTCGGACGGATCGGGGCCGCCGACCTCGGCACCGGCGCCTGGACGGTGCTGCCGCAGATCGCCGCGGACGCGCTCGGCGTGCCGGTGGAGGACGTCGACGTGCTGATCGGCGACACCCACCACCCCGAGGCCTCGGTGGCCGGCGGCTCGTCGGGCACCACGACCTGGGGGTCGGCGCTGGTCGAGGCGGCCCGCGAGTTCCGCGACAAGTACGGCGACACGCCGCAGGACGGGGACGCCGCCGAGGGGTCGGTGAACCCGAACGCGGCCGAGGAGGACTACGTGATGTCCGCCTTCGGCGCGCAGTTCGCCGAGGTGCGGGTGCACGCCGACACCGGCGAGGTCCGGGTGCCCCGGCTCCACGGGGTCTTCGCTGCGGGCCGCATCGTGAACCCGCGAACGGCCCGCTCCCAGTTCCTCGGCGGGATGACGATGGGCCTGGGCATGGCCCTCCACGAGCAGAGCCTGCTCGACCCGCGCACCGGGCACGTCGTCAACCACGACCTCGCCGAGTACCACGTGCCGTCGAACGCCGACGTCGACGACCTGCAGGCGCACTGGCTGCACGAGGACGACCCGCACGTCAACGCCATGGGGTCGAAGGGGATCGGCGAGATCGGGATCGTCGGCACGGCGGCCGCCGTGGTCAACGCGGCCTGGCACGCCACCGGCGTTCGGGTCCGGGACCTGCCCGTCACCCTCGACCGGGTGCTGCCGGGGCGCTGACCGGTCGCGGGCCGTCGTCAGGGTCCGGGCCGGCGAGCGCGTCGAGCAGGATCCGGGCGGCGCGGGCCGTGTCCACCGCGGGTGACCAGCCCAGCTCGCGGTGGGCCCGGCCGGTGTCCAGGACCGGCGCGTCGACGGCGAGGTCGAACCAGCCCGTCGTCGCGCCCAGGACGTGCAGGCGGTGCAGCAGGCCCAGCACGGCCCGCACCACCGGACGGGGCACCGGCAGCGGGCGGGCGCCGGCGACGGCGGCGAGCTCGCGGGGCCCGAGCGCGTCGGCGGCCACGTTGACGGCACCGGTGAGGCGCCGGTCCAGCGCCGCGGCCACGGCCCGCCCCAGGTCGTCGGCGTGCACCAGCTGCAGCACCAGCCCGGAGGGCAGCGGCAGCACGGGCACGCGGCCCGCCCGCAGCGCGCGCAGCAGCACCGACGGCACGGCCGGGCCGAGGAACAGCCGGCGCATCCGGCCCGCGGAGCCCGCCCGGACCACCAGCGCGGCGCGCACCCGGGTCACGGCGACCTGCGGATGCGCCCGCTCGAAGGCGTCGAGCATCTCCTCGGCCGCGACCTTGTCCCGGCTGTAGAGCGAACCGGGGTGCGCCCTGACCGGCCACGCCTCGTCGACCGGGCGCCTCGGCTCGCCGGGCGGCGGCGGGCCGTAGACGGCCTGCGAGGACAGGAAGACGAGGTGGCCGACGCCGGCGCGCTCCGTCGCGTCGAGCACCGCGGCGGTGCCGTCGAGGTCGACGCTGCGCGGGGTCGAGGCGTCGCCCACGGGCTGGATCGCCCACGCCAGGTGCACGACGGCCTGGGCGCCGCGCAGGACCTCCGTGAGCCGGTCGGCGGCGTCCGCGGCCAGCAGGTCCAGCGGGTGCCAGGTCAGGCGGGAACCGTCCCGCGCGTCCTCCGGCGGGTGCCGGCACACGGCGCGGACGGTCACCTCGCGGCGCTCGCGCAGCGCGTCCAGCAGGCCGGAGCCGACGGTCCCGGAGGCGCCGACGACCACGACCGTGCGCGGGCGATGCGTCATGCGGTCCGGCCGGCCGGTCCCGTCCGGTCCACCCTCCCGTCGAGTCCCTCGCGCAGCTGGGCGAGGGTGCGGGCGAGCAACCGGGAGACGTGCATCTGGGAGATGCCGACGCGCTCGGCGATCTGGGTCTGGGTCATGTCGCCGAAGAAGCGCAGCGTGAGGATCAGCCGCTCGCGGTCGGGCAGCTGCGTGATCATCGGGCGCAGCGACTCGCGGTACTCGATGTGCTCGAGCGCCTTGTCCACCTCGCCGAGGGTGTCGGCGACCGGCTGGTCGTCCGCGTCGTCGACCGCGGTGAGGGAGCCGGCGTGCTGGTTGGCCTTGGCCGCGAGGGCCTCGAGGATCTCCTCCCGGTCCACGCCCAGGTGCCGGGCCAGCTCGCTGGGCTTCGGCGCCCGGCCCAGCGTGTGGGCGAGCGGGCCGGAGGCCTTGCCGATCGCGACGCTGAGCTCCTTGAGCCGTCGCGGCACCCGCATCGACCAGGTGCGGTCGCGGAAGTACCGCAGCATCTCCCCGCGCACGCACGGGATGAGGTAGCCGAGGAAGTCCCCGCCGGCGCGCTCCGGGTCCCAGCGGTCGATCGCCGAGATCAGCCCGATCGTGCCCACCTGGACCAGGTCCTCGATGCCGGCGCGGTAGCCCGAGCCGTGCCGTTGGGCGAGGTGCCGGACCACCGGCAGGAACGCCAGGACGAGCCCGGAGCGCAGCCGCTCGCGTTCCGGGTGGTCGGCGGGGAGCGCGGCGAACCGCTCCAGCACCGGCATCTGGTCGGCGTACTCGCTCGGGCCCTGGGCGTGCCCCCGCTCGTGGGGGTGGGTCGTGTCGGGCGTCGGGTCCGCGGGGATCCGGATGCCGGGGTCGGGCTCCGTGCCCGTGTTCGTGACGGTGGTCATGCGGCCTCCTCCGCGTCGGGTGACGTCAGAGGCAGCTGGCTGTACCTCGGTCGAGCGCCGTCCGCGGGGCGCGCTCGTGCGTCGGTGGTGTTCGGTCGCTCCCCGACCGTACAAGCGCCCGGTGGGAGCCGCAGGTCGAGTCCGCCACGACCGCCGCATGACCCGCGTCCAGCGGGGTATGACGCGCGACACATCGCTCACGCCCCACCGCCACCGGGGAGTGCGCGCCGCCGGCCGAACGACCGCCACGACCTCAGGAGACCCGATGCCCGTCGGACCCGTCCCGACCACCGCTCGCCGCCCGGCCGTCCACCCACCCGGGCCGAGCGCCGTCGCCGACGTGCTCGGCCCGTTCGTCGCCTGGCTGGCGAGCCGCGAGCCGCACGAGGGCCTCCGCCGCTGCCAGGTCCGGGTGGTCGAGCGGTTCCTGCGCTGGGCCGCCGCCGACCGGGGCGACCCGCGCAACCGGCGCGAGCGCTACGAGGCCGAGGCGGGGCTCGCCGGCACCGCGGAGGGGCGGGCGATGGCGGCGGCGCTCGACCGGCTCGCCGAGCACCGCCACATCCTCGCGCTCATTCCCGACCTGGACGACTGACCCGGGCGCCGGGCATACCGCGCGGCCCCGACCCACCGCCTCTATCCTCGGCAGGCCCGGCCGTCGCGGCCGGTCCGAGGGCGGTCGGCGACGACCGGAGAGGAGCCTCGTGAACCCCGAGACCGGACCCGAGCGGGGTTCCGCCGGGCCCGGCGCCGGAGCCCCCTCCCACCTGCCGGCCGCCCTGCCGCTGCTGCCGGACCTGCGGCTGGCCGCCCTGTGGGTGCCGCCCGCCCCGCTCGGGCCCGCGACCCTGCCGTCCTCGGACGGTGCCGCCCCCGCCGGCGACTGGCTCGACGTGGTGCCCCTGTCCGACGGGCGGCTGGCCCTCGCCGTCGGCGACCTCGTGGGCCCCACGCCGCGGCCCGGCGCGGTCACCGGGCTGCGCACCGTGCTCCGCCAGGCGCTGTACACCGCACCGACCCTCACCGCCGCCCTCGAGCAGGTCGACCGGGCGGCCAGCACCGACGACGCGCTGCACGGCGCCTCGCTGACGATCGTCGTCGTGGCGCCGGACGGCGGGCTCGAGCACGCCCGGGGCGCCCACCCCCCGGCCCTCGTCACCGGTCCGGGTGGGATCGCCGCGCTGCCCGGGCAGGCCTACGGCCCGCTGGGCGTCGGCGCGGCTGCCCCCGTGCCCGCCACCGCGCGGCTCGCGCCCGGGGAGACGCTCCTGCTCTACTCGGACGACCTGGTGGAGGGCCGCGGACGCGGGATGGGGCGCGGTCTGCAGCTGCCGCCGGACGTCCCGGCGAACGACCCCGCCGCCCTCTGCGCGGTGCTCGCCGCGCGGGCACCCCGCGGCGGCGTCGCGGTGCTGGCCGCGCACCGCCCCCTCGTGCCCGTCGAGCCGCTGCAGCTGGCGCTCGCCGTGGACCCGTTCGCCCTGAGCCCGCTGCGCGAGAGCGTGACCCGATGGCTCGAGGCGGCGGGCGTGGCGCCCCGGACCGTCGTCGCGGCGCCCATGGTGGTCTCCGAGCTGGCCGCGAACGTCATCGAGCACGCCTACCCCGAGGGCACCGCCGGCGAGATCCGGGTCGGTGCCGCCCTGACGGCCGCCGGCCTGGTCATCACGGTCGCCGACGACGGCACCTGGCGTCCTCCCGAGGGGGCCGGGCCCGACGGGACACCGGACCCCGCCGACGGCGGTTCCGGCTTCGGGCTCGCGGTGGTCCGCGACCTGTGCGACGAGCTGGTCGTCGAGCCCGGCCCGGAGGGCACCACGGTCACCGCCCTGTTGGCCGTCGACCGCCCGGTGGTGGTGGGCGAGACCCCGCGCCCCGGCCCGACGGCCGTCCCCGAGACCTTCACCGTGTACGCCGGCGACGCGCCGGGGGTGCTGTACGTGCGCGGCGACGTGGACCTGCCCGCCGTGGCGACCCTGCGGGCCGCGCTGCTCGACGCGGCCGCGGGCGGGGCCCGCTGCGTCCTCGACCTGAGCGCCACCACGCTGTTCGCCAGCGCGGGGGTGCGGCTGCTCCACCAGCTCGACGCGGAGACCGACCTGTGCGTGGTCGCGCCGCCGGGCAGCGTGGCGCGGCCGGTGCTGGAGCTGACCGGGCTGGCGCACCTGCTGAGCGACCGCGCCGAGAGCGCCTGACGGGCCCGGCCGCTCCCGGCCGGGCCCGTTCGTCCTCGTGCCCGGAGGCGGGTGGTCAGCCCGCGCCGGTCCGCTCCCCGCCCGCCCGTCCGGCGTCGGCCGCGGAACCCTGCCGGCGGCCCTCGACGGCCTCGAGGTAGACCTGCTCGACGGCGGCGACCAACCGCTCGCGGCCGTACCGGGAGACCGCCCGGTCCCGGCCCGCGATCCCGAAGGCCAGCGGCACCGCGCCCTCGCGCAGCAGGGCGCGCAGGGCGTGGGCGAGCGCGTCCGGCCGGGCCGGTGGCACCAGCACGCCGGTGACCTGGTCGACCACGGTCTCCGGCAGCGCACCGACGGCCGACGCGACGACCGCGCGGCCGCAGGCCATCGCCTCCAGCGCGACCAGGCCGAAGCCGGTCCGGTGCGGCACGTGGACCAGCGCGTCCGCGGAGCGCAGCAGCGCGGGCAGCGTCTCCCGGCGTACGGCGCCGAGGAACCGGACGCGGCGCTCGACGCCCGCCTCGCGGGCCACGGCGTGCAACCGTGCCAGGTCGCGGTCCTGCGCGGGGTCGATCTCGGGGTCGTCCGTGGGCGGGCCGCCGGCGACGAGGAGCTCGGCCTCCGGGACGGTCCGCAGCGCCCGGATCACGTCCTGGACCCCCGCCTCGGGCTCGAGCCCGGCGACGACCAGCAGCCGCGGGTGCTCGCCGCGGCGCAGCGTCGGCCCGTCGGGGTGGAAGGTCTCGGTGTCGACGCCGTAGGGCACCACCCGGATCGCGGAGCGGCGGGCGCCCAGCCGGACGAGGGCGAAGACGTCGTCCTCCCCGGTCGCGAGCACCCGGTCGGCGCGGGCGACCAGCACGTGCTCGGCCGAGGCGCGGCCGCGGCTGTCGACGGACGGGTCGACCGACCGGTCGCCGACCCCGGACAGGGTCACGACCAGCGGCAGGCCGAGCTCGCGCGCGGCGGCCGCGGCGGCCAGCCCGGCGGTCCAGGAGTGGGCGTGCACGACCTCCGGGCGCTCGGCCCGCCACCGTCGCTCCAGCGCCTCGGCCAGCACCGGCACCTGCGTGACCAGCCGGTCCTCGTGCAGCGGGGCGGCCGGCCCGGCGTCGAGGTGCCGGACCTCCAGGCCCTCCGCCGGCCGGACCACGGCCTCCTGGCCGGGCGCGTCCCGGCGGACCAGGACGGTCACCTCGTGCCCGGCGGCGGCCAGGCCGCGGCCGAGTTCCGCCAGGTGCTCGCTCAATCCACCATGACCCGGTCGACCGGGCGCGGCGAGCGGGCTGCACCGGTCACAGACGATTGCAACACGCACCGCGGCTCCCCTCGTTCACGTCGTGCGGCCGCCGCGCCGGGCCGCACCGGTCCTTCTCCTCGGACCGTACGGACCCACGGCGGAGTACGCCAACGCTGGTCGCCGGGCGGTGGGGCGCGAGGATCCCTCCGCGGCGGGGAGCGGCGGGGCGGTGGATCTCAGCCGCTCCGGACGCCGGGGACGGCGTCGCCGTCCGAGCCGGTGCCGGTGCCGGTGTCGGAGGCGATGTCGGGGTTGCCCGGGTCGTCGAAGCCGTCGGCCCCGGCGGCCACGTGGTCACGCTCGACGCGGTCGTCCTCGATCCGCTCGTGCCGCCCCGCGGCGTGCCGGCCCGAGGGCCGCGGCCGCGGCTCGTCGACGAGCGCGGTCTCGGTTTCGCCGCCGTGCGGCACCCCGTAGTGGTCGAAGAGCTCCGCCTCGAGCTCGGGGCTCAGCTTCCCCTCGGGCACCTCGGGGGCGGTGCGCAGCTGCTCGGCGTCGTAGGGCACGTGCACGTCGCCCTCCTCGATCACCGCGCCCGCCAGCGGCAGGGCTGCGCGGCGCGAGCGCGACAGCCCGCCGCTCAGCACCACCCACTCCGGGCGCTGCGTCGTGTCGTCGACGTACACGGCGTCGACCTTGCCCAGGTCGGCTCCGTCCCGGTCCCGCACGGTCAGTCCCTGCACGCGGGCGGGATCGTCGAGGTCCGCCATGAGTTCCTCCTCGGGTCCGTGCCGTCCGGGCCTCCCGGGCGGCACGATCTCCGGATGCCCGCCCGCCGCCGCCGCACACACCCGGTGCGTGGCCTCACACCACCGGTGTGCACCTGTCGTCGACCGTCGCCGCGGATCGTCGCCGCGACCCCGTACCGCCCGCGGGTCAGCGAGCGGCCCGTCTGCGGACCGCGCCCACGATCCCGGTCACCACGAACAGGACGATCGCCAGGATCGCCAGCCACAGCAGCGACTTCACGACGAACCCGACCACGGCCAGGACGACCCACAGCACCAGCAACGCGAGGATGATCCCCACGGCGACCTCCTTGTGACGGCGTGATCTCTGCAGCAGCATGCCCACGAAGAGGTCGATCATGCCGGCCGGGGCGCAGGAACCTGGTCCGGCCGAGCCCGCAGCTTCTCCGGCCGATCCTTCGCCTTCGTCCTTCGCCGGTACTCGCCCTACCGTCCTGCTGTGCGACCGGATGCCGACAGGCCGACCGAGGACCCAGCAACCGCCGGGCTCGCCGCCCGGGGACCCACCCCGGTCACGGCGACCGCGCTCTTCCGCCGACGGCGGTGATCGGCGTGCGTGGGGGCGGGCGGGCCGCGGGGCACGGACCTCCGCGGCACGGGCCCCCGCCGGACGCGTTCGCGGTGGTGATGGCCACCGGGATCCTCGCCGTCGCCGCCGCCGTGCACGGCTACCGGCCCCTCGCACCGGTCCTGTTCGACGTCGCGGTGGCCGCGTTCGTCGTGCTGCTCGGCTGGCTCGCCGTCGGTGTCCTCGGCGGGGCGCGGCGGCTGGCCCGGGAGGCCCGTTCGCCGGATGTCGTGCTGCGGGCGTTCACCTTCGTGGCGGCGGCCACGGTGCTCGCGTCGGCGGTGCAGCCGCTCTTCGGCGGCCCGGACCGGGCGGTGGAGCTGCTGGCGGCGGCGGGGTTCGCCGCCTGGTTGGTCCTGCTGCCCCTCGCGGTACGCGACGTGCGGGCGCAGCGACTGCGCGAGCTGCGCGAGCAGGTGCACGGCGCGTGGCTGCTCGTCTCCGTCGCCACGGCAGGGCTCGCCACCTCCGCCGCCGACCTCGCCGTGCGCCTGCACACGCGGGCGCTGCTCGCCGCCGCGGCGGTGCTGTGGGTGCTCGCCGTACTGCTCTACCTGCTGGTCGTGGCACTCGTGGTCTGGCGGCTGGCGTCCCGACCGTTCACGCCGGCCGAGGTCACCCCGGACAGCTGGGTCCTGATGGGCGCGCTCGCGATCAGCGCCCTGGCCGGCGACCACGTCCAGGCGGGGGTGGCCGCGCTCGGCGCCCCTGCGGGCGCGGCCGCGGCGGCGCACGGGCTCACCGTGGGCGCCCAGGTCGCGGCGATGGCGTGGATCGTGCCGCTGCTCGGCGCCCAGGTGTGGACGGCGGGGAGGATCCCCGGCTTCCTCGCCTACCAGGGGTCGTGGTGGGCGGCGGTGTTCCCGCTGGGCATGTTCTCGGCCGCCTCGGCCGCCACCGCCCGCACCTGGCCGCTGCCGCCGCTCACCACCGTCTCGTTGGTGCTGTTCTGGGATGCGCTGGCCCTCTGGGTCGCCGTGGCCGTCGGGCTCCTCCACCGCAGCGCCCGCCGGCTCGTCGGCCCCGGACCGGCGGCGCCCCGCGACCACCGATGACCCTCGGCACCCGGCCGACCGGAGTACCGACACGCTCCCGGCACCGGGCCGGTCACCTCGGGGTCGACGACTGTGCGGGCGGCATGACCGGGTGAGCGGGTGGCACGGTCGCCGTGGCGGCCTGGGCCATGGCCGGGGTGGTGGAGTGCCCGCCCAGTCCGAGGACCAGACCGGTCGCGACGGCCGCCGCGGCGACCAACCCGCCCACCACGAGGGCGACGGTCCGTCCGGTGCCGGACCGAGGGGCGGCCGCCTCGTCGTGCCGGCGGGCCCGCGGGTCGAGCGGGTCGCCGTCGGGCCCCGGTGCGCCGTGGAGCGCGGTCCAGTAGTCGTAGCCGAGGCCGTAGCCGTAGCAGTCCATGCCGGCGAGGACGTGGGCCCAGCCCCCGTAGCGCGGGCGCTCCGCCGGCACCGTCCCGTCGCCGGCGCGGCCCTCCGCGTCCGGGCCCGGGCGGGCGGCGTCGTGGCGGGGCTGCTCGGGGCCCTCCGGCGTGGGGTCGCTGACGCTGACGGTCGTGCTCATGGCGGTCCTCCTGGGATGTCGCCGGGGCGTCGGTCCGCTCCGATGCCCCGACCGTGGTCCCGATCCGGGCTCCGCCCCGTCGGCCGGGTGGGGGACCCGCCGGCTGATCCGCCTGTCCCCCGATCGCCCGACCTTCCCGGGGCTCCCGCCCGGGTTCGCGACCACCTCCTGGACCGCCGTGCCGCCCTGCTCTCCGCCCGCTGAGGCTCCCCGGCGACCCACCCGCGTACGTACCTCTACGCAGCGACAGCGGGTGGTCGACGGGAGCATCCTGGGCGGCCCGGACGGACGAGGAGGTCGAGATGGCGAAGTTCGCGTTCTTCTTCAGCTACAGCCCCGAGGCCTGGAACCGGTTGGTGCTGAAGCCCCAGGACCGGACGGCCGCCGTCCGGACCGCGTTCGAGTCCCAGGGCGGGCGGCTCGAGGCGCTCTACTACATGTTCGGGGGCCACGACGGCATGGTGATCTTCGACGCCCCGGACTCCCGGGTGGCCGCGGCGATCTCGCTCGCGGTGACCTCGACGGGGTCGTTCACCCGGAACGAGACCCGTGAGCTGATCACCCCGGCCGAGCTGGTCGACGTCCTGGACAAGGCGGGGGCGGTCTCGCAGGCGTACGTCGCGCCCGGGGACTGACTCCCGGACACGACGGCACGACGCACCCCTACCGGCGTGCGTCGTGCCGTCGCGACGGGATCGTGCCGGTCAGAGGGGGAAGCGCAGGGTGGCCCCGAGGCCGTCGGCCAGCTCGCCGTTCGCGAACAGGCCGATCTGCGGGGGCTCCTCCCCCGCCGCGTCGGCGGCGGCACGCGCCTCCTCCTCCGCCCGGCGCGCGTCGTCGAGCCGGTCCCGCCCCCGGACGACGTCGGGGTCGTCGAGCCGCACGAGCTGCCCGCTCTGGCACGCGACGGCGCGGAGGATCGCGGACACCGCGGGGACGCGGTGCGCGTCGGAGACGTTCAGCGCCTCCAGCTCCTCGCGCTGCACGCCGAGCGAGGTGGGCTCGTCCCCCGCCCAGATCTCGGCGTCGGTCAGGGTGGCGGGATCCACGAAGAGGGTGTCGACGGCCTGGGCCCGGACCGCGGCGACGACGTCGGCCAGGCCGGACACGGCCTGCCCGTCCGGCCGCCCGGCGAGGCCCTGGTAGTGCTCCCAGGACTCGCGGCGCCGGGCGTCGAGGAGGTCCTCGACCGCCGCGGCGACGGTGTCCGGCACCTCGTCGGGCGAGGCGCCCGCCGTGTGCTCCACCTCCACGACGATCTTCGCGGACCGCTCGGGCAGGGCGTCGACCAGGCGCGAGCGCGCCTGGGAGTCGCCCAGCACCACCAGGACGCGGGCGGCGCAGGAGCGGACGCGCGCGTCCACCCGGGCGGCGACGTCGGCGGTGTTCTCCCGCCAGGTCTCCTCCACGTGCTCCTGCATGCTCAGGTGCGCCAGCCCGCCGCCCCGCACCTTGTGCACCGGGGCGCTCCGCCCCTTGACCTCCTCCGGCTCGGTGTCGCCCGGGGCGAGGATCTCGCCGCCCGCGTCGTGGATCCGGACGACCACGACCGGCACCTCCTCGCGGAACGCCTCGGTGACGGCGGCCAGGTCCGGCAGCGGCGACCACGCCGTGACCGCGGCCCGCGGCGGGGCCGGGGTGGTGGCGTCGACGAGGACGCCCTTCTCCGCGGCCACCAGGATGCGGCCGCCGGTGCCGTCGGGCGGCGGGGCGTCGGCCAGCGCGGTGTCGACGGCCTCGACGACGGTCTCCGGCGCGCCCTGCCCCGCCAGCTCCTCACGGACGCCGCGGCGCCGGAGCTCGTCCTGGCGCGCCGCATCCTCGGTGTCGTGGGTGACGTCGAGCAGCACGGTGGCGAAGGGGCCGGGGGCGGCGCAGGCGTCGCGCAGCCAGTCGAGTCGCACGGGGTTCCTCCCGTTCCGGGCCCCACCCGTGGTGGGCCCTGTCGAAGGACACGGTCGGGGGCGGCGGTACCCGGTGGGCCTGCGGCGAAACGGCGCCTGCCCCCGGCGCCCCGGCCCGCGGGACGCCGCCCGACGGCGGTGGCCGTCACCCGAGTGGGTGATTATTTCCGATCCCGGACCGTGGCCGATCCATCCTGGACGGTAACGACCAGCCGCGATGTGGCGACCCTGACCGTGATCACCCGGGGGTGGTCGTCGGGGCGGTGGGAGGAGCGGGGTGGGCGGACTCTCGCTCGTCGACGGGTGGCTGCCGATCGTCCTGCTGGCCGTCGGCGGGATCGCGCTGTTCGGGTTGCTCACGCGGTGGGGCCGCGGCGCGGTCGTGACCGTGGTCCTGGCCGTCCTGGTCGCCGCCCTGGCGTACGCAGGGCTGAACCCGCTCCTGGTCGACGCGCTGGACCTGCTCCCCGAGCCGCTCCCCCGGCAGGTGCTGATCTGGATCGCGCTCGGCCTCGGCGGCGTCGTGCTCGCCGTGGGGTCGCTGTTCGGCACCCGGCCCGGCCGGAAGGTCCTCGCGCTCGTCTGCGGGCTGCTGGTGCTCGTGAGCGCGGCGTCGCAGATCAACGTCTACTTCCAGCAGTACCCCACGGTCTCCGCCCTCGCCGGGACGGGCGACGAGCGCTCGTTCGCGGGCGGCCACGGTGCCCCGTCGCGGCCCATGACCACGCCGGTCGCCTCCCGGTGGCGCGGACCGGCCACGGCCCCGTCGAGCATCGAGAGCGCGCCGATCCCCGGGACGGTCAGCGGGTTCACCGCCCGGGACGCCCAGCTCTACCTGCCCGCCGCCTACAACTCACCGAACGCGCCGCTGCTGCCCGTGCTCGTGCTGGTCGCCGGCCAACCGGGCGGCCCCGAGGACTGGGTCGTCGGGGGCACGCTGCAGGCCTTGATGGACGACGTCGCCGAGCGGCATGGTGGGCTCGCACCGGTGACCGTCGTCGTCGACCCGAACGGGGCGGACGGGAACAACACGATGTGCATGGACTCGGACATCGCGAAGGCCGACACCTACCTGTCGGTCGACGTCCCGCGGTGGATCCAGGCGAACCTCGGGGTCGACTCGAACCACGCGCACTGGTCCTTCGGCGGCTGGTCCTTCGGCGGCACCTGCGCGCTGCAGATGGCCACCCGCCACCCGGACCTGTACCCGAACTTCGTCGACCTGGCGGGCGAGCGCGAGCCCGCGATCAGTGCCGACCGGACGCAGACGATCCGGATCGCGTTCCACGGCGACACCGCGGCGTTCGACGCGCTCACGCCGCTGACCCTGCTCGCGCAGCGGCGCTACCCCGGCGTCTGGGGCTACTTCGCCTGTGGCGGGGAGGAACAGGAGGTGGGGGCATGGCAGACCGAGGTCTCGACGGCAGCACAGCGGGCCGGGATGACGGTGCGGACGCAGGTCGTGCCGGGTCAGGGGCACTCGTGGGGGGTGCCGCACGCGTCGCTCCCGCCGGCGATGGACTTCCTGGGACCGCGGCTGGGGCTGACGGCCCCGAACGCGCGCTGAGCGCGGCGGAGGTCCCCCCGGCTCCCGCCGCGGAGAAGCACGCCGCCGAGCAGCCCGCCGCCGAGCCCGCCGCCGAGCCCGTCGAGGTGTCCGCCGAGACGCCCGCCGGGAAGCCGGCCGCGGCGAAGGCGCCGGGGCCGCCCCCGGCCGCGCCGGTGACGGCGGAGACCGCCCCGCCGGCGTCGGCCCCGCTGCCCGCGGCCGCCGGACGCACGGCCCCCTTCGAGGTCTGGGCCTCCCGGCTGACCGCGGCCCTCCCCCAGGTCTGGCACCGGACGCCGTTCACCATCACCGTCGTCGCGGTGACCCTGCTCGTGGGGCTGGCCGGGCGCACGATCTGGCGCCCGCTCTGGCAGGAGGGCTGGTTCCCGCAGGTCGCCTACGGCGTGCCGGCCCTGCAGGAGGGCCGGATCTGGACCCTGTTCACCGGCTGGTTCTTCGCCATCACCCCCGGGCAGTACGTCAGCGGCCTGCTGCTGTTCGCGATCGTCGTGGGCGCGTGCGAGATCCGGATGGGCACCCGGGTCGTGGCGGTGACCGCGCTGGCCGGCGAGATCGGCGGCGTGCTGGTGGCGTCGCTGCTGATCTGGGCCCTGTCACACACCTCCTGGCCCTGGGCGGTGCACCTCGCGACCGTGCGCGACGCCGGCTTCACCACCGGCGCGCTCACCGTCCTGGCGGTCACGACCGCCGCCCTCCGCTCCCCCTGGCGGCTGCGGATCCGGGCGCTGCTGGGCTTCTACGTCCTGGTCGCGTTCCTGTTCGAGGGCACGCTCTCCGATGTCGCGCACCTGGTCGCCGTCGGTGTCGGGTTCGTGCTGGGCCAGCGGCTGTTCGGGGTGGAGCCCGGCTTCGGGCCGCGCACCCGCCGGGAGACGCGGCTGCTGGCCTTCGCCGGGCTCGTCGCGATCGCGCTCACCGAGCTCGTGGTGCTGCTGTTCCCGGGCCGCGGCCCCTTCGGCGAGACGGCCGGGGCGGCGACCTCGCTGCTCGACGTGCTGATCGACGTCGTGATCGTCGGGATCGTCGCCAACGCGCTGCGGCTGGGCAAGCGGTGGGCGTGGTGGGTCACCGTCGTGCTCGGCGGGCTCAACGCGCTGGTCGCCGTGGCCGCCGCCGTCATCCTCGTCGTGGGCGGCGACGTGACCGACGAGGCGATCACCCTCGGCACCGGGGTGCTGTGGCTGGCCGTGCTGCCCGTCCTGCTGCTCAACCGGCGGGCCTTCCGGGTCCCGATCCGGCGCCGGGTGCCGGGCGGGGTCGCGGCGGACGAGGGCGACGCGCTCGCGCGGGCCCGTGCCCTGCTCACCTCCGTCGGCGGCTCGACGATGTCGTGGATGACGCTGTGGCCGGAGATGCGCTTCTACTTCCTGCGGGACGGCCGCGGCTACGTCGGCTACCAGCGGCACGCGGGTATCGCGCTCGCCCTCGCCGACCCGGTGGCCCCGCCGGGCACGATCGCCGCGGCGGTCTCCGAGTTCACCGAGGACGCCGAGCGGGGCGGGCTCACGCCGTGCCTGTTCTCGGTGACCGACACCGCCGCCGCGGCGGCGCGGGCCGCGGGCTGGCGGACGGTGCAGATCGCCGAGGACACCCTCATCGACCTGCCCGGGCTCGCGTTCAAGGGCAAGAAGTGGCAGGACATCCGCACCGCGCTGAACAAGGCCAGGCGCGAGGGCATCGAGTTCCGGGTGGTCACGCTGGCCGAGCAGTCCTTCGCCGTCCTCGCCCAGGTGCGGGCGATCTCGGAGGAGTGGGTGGGCGACAAGGGCCTGCCGGAGATGGGCT
The DNA here is from genome assembly GCF_042658055.1 of Pseudonocardia lutea. NCBI lineage: Bacteria > Bacillati > Actinomycetota > Actinomycetes > Pseudonocardiales > Pseudonocardiaceae > Pseudonocardia > Pseudonocardia lutea. The sequence continues at coordinate 81,298 of NZ_JBHSQK010000005.1, read as the reverse complement.
TCACCCTGGGCGGGGTCGACGAGGCGCTCGACCCGGCGGTGAAGGTCGGGCTGGCGATCGACGCCGGCGGCAGCGTCCACGGCGTGACGTCCTGGCTGCCCGTCTACGCCGAGGGCGGCCGGGTCCGCGGCTGGACGCTCGACGTCATGCGGCGGCGGACGGACGGGTTCCGCTCCACGATGGAGTTCATGATCGCGTCGGCCTGCCTGGCCTTCGGGCAGGAGGGCTACGAGTTCGTCTCGCTGTCCGGCGCCCCGCTCGCCCGGGGCGACGAGCCGGGTGAGCTCGCCCGCACGGACCGGCTGCTGGACAAGCTCGGCGGCGCACTGGAACCGTTCTACGGATTCCGTTCGCTGCACGCGTTCAAGGCCAAGTTCTCGCCGCGCTACGAACCCGTGCACCTCGCATTCCGTGACGAGGCCGACCTTCCCCGTATCGGAATCGCCCTCACCCGGGCGTATCTGCCCGACGCCACGCCTCGACAGCTGATCGCGGCGGGTTTCTCCGGGGGCGGCAAGGAGCCCGCGGGGCACTGAACGGTCCCCGAGCGCGCCTTTCCTCGTCCAACCTGATGATCTCGGGAGTGAGGCCTTGTGGGGCGTGAACGGAATGCGCTAACTTCCCTCCTGCACGGGGGATGCGCACTTGGGGCGCCCTGTCAGGTTCAATTCCTGTGTCCTCCACCAACGTCCGGCCGGGGGCCGATCGCCAGGCGCGATCGGCCCCCGGTCGTGTGTCGGGCCCGTCGTCGAGAGGCCGCGTCATGACCGAGCTCGTCCCGGCGTCCTCCCCCACCTCCCCGTCCGCCTCCCCGTCCGCCTCCCCACCCGCCTCCCAGCCCGCCCTCACCGCCTCGGCCCGGTACTCGGGCCGGCCGGTGCTCGACGCCGGGCGGGGCCAGCCCAACTGGATCGCCACGACCCCGCGGGCCGCGTTCTTCCGGCTCGGGTCCTTCGCCGTCGAGGAGGCGGGCGCGGCGGGCTCCGCGGCGGCCGGCGACCCGTACTGGGGCCGCACCCCGCCCACCGCCGGGATCGCCGACCGCCTCGCTGCCGCGCTCGCCGGCGACCCGTCCGACGGCGCCCGGTTCCTGTCCGCGGCGGTCGACTGGGTGGTCGGGGAACTCGGCGCCGATCCCGACGCGCTGGTGACCGAGCTGGTCCGGGCGGTCCTGGGCGACGGCTACCCCTCCCCCACGCGCATGCTCCGGCACTGCGAGCTGGTGCTGGAGCGCTACCTGGTGGAGGTCACCGGCGTGGAGCCCGGGCCGCCCGGGCGGTTCCACGTCTTCGGCACCGAGGGCGGCGCCGCGGCGATGGCCTACACCTTCCGCTCGCTCAAGGAGAACGGCCTGGTCTCGCCGGGCGACAGGATCGCGATCGCGGCGCCGGTGTTCACCCCCTACCTGCAGATCCCCGCGCTGGCGGACTTCGGGCTCGAGATCGTGGAGATCCGGGCCGCGCCGAACAAGCCCTACCGGTTCGACGAGGGCGTCCTGCAGGCGCTGCGGGACCCGGCGATCAAGGCGTTCGTGGTGATCAACCCGGGCAACCCGGACACCCGCGCGGTCCGGCCCGAGCGGCTGCGCGAGGTCCGCGATCTCGTGCACCACCACCGCCCGGACCTGGTGATCGTGGCCGACACGGTCTACGCGACCTTCGTCGAGGGCTTCCGCGGGATGCTCGCCGAGGTGCCGCGCAACGTGATCTGCCTGCACTCCTTCTCGAAGAACTTCGGCGCGACGGGCAACCGGCTCGGGTTCGCCGCGGTCGCCGCCGACACCGTGCTCGACGACATCCTCGCCGGCCGCACCGGCCCCGCCCGGGCGGTCGCCGACCGGCGGTACTCCTCGCTCACCCCGGACTCCGGGACCCTGCCCTTCCTCGCCCGGATGGTGGCCGACAGCCGCGAGGTCGCGCTGCACAACATCGCCGGGCTGGCGACGCCGGACCAGGTGCAGATGGCCCTGTTCGCGCTCGCGCACGTCATGCCCGGGGGCCCCGCGCACGCGTCGTCGCTGCGCGCGGAGCTGCACGCGCGGCTGGCCGCCCTGCTCGGCCCGCTCGGGATCGAGGCCCCGGGCGGCCAGGACACGCTCTACTACGCGCTGATCGACCTGGCCGCGGTCGCCCGGGTGCGGCACGGCGCGGCCGGCGCGGAGCGGCTGCGGTCGGGCGAGCCCGCGCGGGTCCCCGAGCTGCTGGCGCGCGACCACGGCGTGGTCGTGCTGCCCGGGGCCGGCTACGGCGCGCCGACCTGGGACGTCCGGGTGTGCCTGGCCGCGTTGCCCACCGAGGGTCTGACCCGCGTCGGCGAGGCGGTCGCCCGCGTCGTCGACGAGCTGGTGGGCTGACGGCGACAGGGGCCGACCGGGATCAGACGGCCGCGCGGGAGCGGTCGCGCTGGGCCTCCATCAGACCGTCGAACACCGCCCGCCAGTCGTCCGCCAGCGGGTAGCCCTTGCGCGTCGCCTCCTCCAGGCTGAGCTCGATCGGCATGCCGAAGGTGTCGTGCAGCTCGAACAGGTGCTCGCCCGTCACGACCTCGCCCTGCCGGCTGAGCCGGCGCAGCATCGACAGCCCCTTGCGCAGGGTCCGGGCGAACTGCTTCTCCTCCTTCTGCAGCACCGCGACGATCTGCGCCTCCTGCTCCGCGACCTCCGGGTAGACGTCGGCGAAGAGCCTGCCGATGATCGGGACCAGGTCCGCGGCCACGCCCGCGGTGAGCTCGAGGTCCAGGCCGAAGCGCAGCGCGCGGCGGACCAGCCGGCGCATGACGTAGCCCTGCTTGGTGTTCCCGGGCTTCACCCCGTCGGCGGCGAGGAACGCGGCACCGCGGAGGTGGTCGGCCACGACCCGCATGGCGTGCACGACCTCGGGGGCGCCGCCGTCGTAGGACTTGCCGGAGATCGCCTGCAGCCGCTCGACGATCGGCCAGAGCAGGCTGACCCGGTAGACGTCCGGGCTGTCGATCGCGGCCGCGGCGATGCGCTCCAGCCCGCCGCCGAAGTCCACGTTGTGCCGCGGGAGCTCGGTGACGCCCGACTCGGTCCGGCGGTAGGTCATGAAGACCGAGTTGCCGATCTCCATGTACTGCCCGCCGTCGGAGTTCTGGTGCGGGTAGCGGCCGTAGCGGGTGTCGTGCTCCACCTGCGGGAAGTAGTAGAAGACCTCGGAGTCCGGGCCGCCCGGGTCGCCGACGGGCATCTCGTCGGGCCCGCCGAACCGGCTCCACCAGTTCTTGTCCCCGTAGAACGCGATGCGGGCGCCCTGGTTGCCGTGCTCGTTGCCGAACTCCTCGGTGCCGAGGTCGATGCGCCGGCACTCGATGCCGCGCTCGGCGAACAGCCGCTCCCAGATCTCGGCGCTCTCCTCGTCGCGCGGGATGTCGTGCACGGGATCGCCGAGGAAACAGGTCACGTAGAGCCGGTTCGGATCGAGGCCGACGACGTCGACCAGGAAACGGAAGACCCGCGGGATCTGCTCGGCCTTCCCGTAGTCGCCGAGGCTCCAGTTCCCGAGCATCTCGAAGAACGTGGTGTGCCGGTTGTCGCCGACCTCGTCCATGTCCTGGGCCCGCAGGCAGGGCTGGACGTCGGCGAGCCGGGCGCCCTGCGGGTGGTCCGCACCCAGCAGGTACGGCAGCAGCGGTTGCATCCCGGACCCGGTGAACAGCGTGGTGGGATCGTCGCGCAGGACGATCGGCGCGCGCGTGACGATGGCGTGACGGTCCTGGGCGAGCATGTCCAGGAACGCCCGGCGGATCTCCTGTGCGTCCATTCCGCCGACCCTGCCAGCGCGATCACCCGGCCCGTAAGGTCAGAACGGGGTACGGCGCGACGGAATCGCGCCGGTCCGTCACGCCTGGTCGTGCAGGAACCGCCTGCGGTAACGGACCGCACCCACCAGCAGGATCAGTTCCACGACCACCGCCACCACCACGAGCTCCGCGTCGAGGTAGCCGAGCGCCACGTTCACCCCGGCCAGGGCGATCACGAGCCCGGCCCGGCAGAGCGCGGTGCCGACCCGGTCCCGGCCGACCAGCAGGGCGAGGGCGGCCAGGACGAGGAGCACGCCGACCACGGCCTCCCCGGCCGACGCGAGGACGAGGGCCGGCGGCCGGGTGCCGGGGGCGACGGCGCGGTCGTCGAGCACGATCTGCACGTCCGGGGAGGCGCTGAGCAGCGCGATCAGGACGGCCAGGCCGACCAGCGAGAGCAGGCCGAGCACGGCCGAGCCCGCGGTCAGCAGCAGGCGGTGGGCCCAGCGCGGCAGCAGCACGCGCTCGGCCCGGGCGAGTGCGCCCCGCGCGGTGCCGAGCCGGTCGCGCGGCGCCTCGACGGGCGCGGCCTCGACCTCCGGGTGCACGGCCCCCGCGAGGGCGGCCAGGTCGGGGCGGTCCCGCTGCGCCCGCAGCGCGTCGAGGTCGTGCAGCAGCACGGCCCGGTCGGGGGGCCGCAGCGGCCCGTCGGCCAGGTCCTTCAGCCGGACGACGACGGCGTAGGCCAGCTCGCGCGGCCGGCCGCGGGGCACGCGGCGGGCCAGGACCACGACGCCGAGCACCGCCAGGAAGGTGCTGTAGATGATCGGCGCCGCGAGCGGGGTGAAGTAGTCGTTGCGGCGGGTGATGAACTTGCCGACCTCGTCGACGAACAGCCCGGACCCGACCCCGACGCACACGGCCGTGGCCGGTTGCACCCACCGGTTGCTCCACAGCAGCGCCACCACGCCCCCGGCCAGCAGGAGCAGCCCGCCCCACAACGCGTGCGCGAGGTGGTACTCGCCGCCGCCGATCTGGGGGTAGCCGGTCAGGGCGAGGTAGAGCCGGGTCACCACCACCGTGACCCCGAACGCCACCGCCAGCAGCCGCACCGTCTGCACCGCGTCGTCGCGGACGACCGGGCCGCGGAGGCGGGTGGGGATCGTTGCCGGGGCGTCGGGTCCCGGGGCGGCGGAGGCGTCGGGTGCGGGAGCGGCGGTGGCGTCGGGTCCGGGGGCGGCGGTGGCGTCGGGTGCGGGAGCGCCGGTCGTGTCGGGTGCGGGAGCGGGCGCGACCTGCCCCGTCCCGGGGTCCCCCGGCTCCGCCGTCGCCGTCATCGCACCCTCCCCCGGGCCCGCGTCGCGTGCGCGACGACCGTAGCGATCGGCGGCGGGGCGCGACAGCCCGTGATCGCTCGTCCGGGACCGGAAGGGTCGGGAATCGACCGTCTCGGTCCACAACCGCTGATCGTGCGGAGGTTCGGCGCGACCAGCCGCGCACTCAGGGTTCGGCGAGCCACGCGAAGCCCAGGGCGGGCAGGTGGGCGCGGCCCTCCCGCACCTCGACGGGCCCGTCCGGGGACAGCACGGTGTCGAGCCCGGCGACCAGGCCGGCGTCGACCGAGGCGGGGTGGTCGGCGAAGTTCGCCAGCCCGAGGAACGTGCCGCTGCGGGGGTGCCGGCGGCGCCAGGCGAGCACGTGCGGGTCGTCGAGCACCAGCACCTCGGCGGCGGCGCCGGCGTGCAGGGCGAGCAGCTCCGCGCGGGCCGAGGAGAGCCGGCACAGCCAGGCGAAGACCCGGCCCTCCACCGAGGTGGCGTCGTGCCGGCGGGCGAAGGCGCCCGCGTCGAGCCAGGGCCGGTGCATCCAGCGGTTGTCCGCGGCGAGGGCGGGGTCGTCCAGGTAGGAGTGGTCGTTGCGCAGCGCGAGCTCGTCGCCCATGTACAGCAGGGGCACGCCGCCGTAGGCGTAGACGACCGCGTACAGCAGCACCAGCCGCCGGATCCCCGCCTCGAGCGCGGCGCCGTCGCCGACCGCGAGGGCCTGCTCGATCCCGCAGAGCGCGGCGGCGCTGCCGGAGATGCGGGCGTCGCCGGTCTCCGGGTTCTCCTGGAAGAGCGCGCCGCGGGCGAAGGAGCCCGGGAACCGCCCGGAGTAGAAGTCGTTGAGGAAGCGCCGGTGCGCCGGCCCCGTCCAGCCGACGGCGGCGGCGTCGACGTCGCTGACCGCCCACCCGATGTCGTCGTGGCAGCGGACGTAGGTGGCCCAGGAGGTCTCGAGCGGGATCGGGTCCATCCGCCGCAACGCCTGCACCGCGAGCCGCGCATCCTTGGTCGCCAGGCACGACCACAACAGCACCATCAGCTGGTTGTGGTAGGCCAGCTCGCACTCGGGACGGTGCCGCGGGTGCCCGCCCAGGTAGGGCACGAGGTCCTCGGGCGCCACGATCGCCTCGGCCTTGAACACCGTCGCCGGCGCCGCGAGCTTCACCGCGGCGTGCAGGGCCTGCAGGATGTCGTGCACCTCCGGCTGGTTCTGGCAGCTCGTGCCCAGCCGCTTGCCCAGGAACGGCACGGCGTCCATCCGGACGATCTCGACGCCCCGGTCCGCCAGCGCCAGGATCGTCCCCAGCATCGCGGTGAAGACCTCGGGGTTCGTGTAGTCGAGGTCCCACTGGTAGTCCCAGAAGGTCGTCCACACCCACCCACCCGCGCCCGCGCGGGCCTCCGGGACCCAGGTGAAGGAGCCGGGCGCCCGGTCGGGGAAGACGTCCGGGATGGCGGCCTCGTAGGCGTCGGGCAGGGTGCGGTCGGGGAAGGCCGTGTAGAAGCCGGCGTACCGCGGGTCCCCGGTGAGCCAGCCGCGCGCCCACGGGTGTTCGCGCGCGGTGTGGTTGAGCACCAGGTCCACGCAGAGGCTCATCCCCCGCGCGCGCAGCGCCGCCGCGAGCTCCTCCAGGTCGCCGAGGGTGCCGAGCCGGGGATCGACGGCGCCGTAGTCGGCCACCGCGTACCCGCCGTCGTTCTCGCCCTCGCGGGGGCGCAGCAGCGGCATGAGGTGCAGGTAGGTCACGCCGAGCTCGGCGAGGTGGTCGAGGCGGGCGTGCAGGCCGCGCAGGGTGCCGGCGAAGCGGTCGGTGTAGGCGACGTAGCCGACCATCCGGGGGTCCTGGTACCAGCGCGGATGCACCTCGCGGCGACGGTCGAGCTCGCGCATCGGCGCCGGGCGGGCGGCCGCGGCGGCGAGGCCGGCGCGAACCAGCCGGGCGGCGAGGGCGTCGACGTCGTGGCGGTCGCCGTAGAGCGCGTCGAGCGGGAGGTGCAGGTCGGGGAACCACAGCTCGAGGCGGGCGAGGAACCCGACGGCCTCGGCCCGGCCCAGCGCCTCCTCGGCCTCGGGGCGCAGGGCGGGCAGCAGGCTGCGCAGGCAGGCGACGGCCGCGCGGCGGCGCTCGACGTCGGGACGACGGCGACGGGCGTCGGGATCGGGTGCCGCGCCGGGAGGGGATGCGGTCGGGGACGGCACCGGCCCCTCGCGGTCGATCATCCGGCCATCCTGCCGCGCCCCGGCCCGGCCCGCCGGGTCGTGCGGTCCCGACACGCGGCCGTCCGGGTGGCCGGCGGCTCGGGCCTCGCACGGGCCGTCGACCGCCCAGCGGTGGCCGGTCGCTCGGGCGTCACACCCGGCCGTCGACCGTCCAGCGGCGCAGCTCCCGGCTCACCGCTCCGACGGCCGCGACGCACACCACGCACGCCGCCCCGCCCGTCGCGGCGGCCGGTCCCGGGCCGACGACGCCCGCGACCAGCCCCGCCCGGGCGTTGCCGAGCCCGGGCCCGGCCGCCCCGACGACGTACTCCGCGGCGCCGACCCGGCCGAGGTGCGAGTCCGGCGTGGCGAGCTGGACGAGGGTGCCGCGGGAGATCACCGACACCGTGTCCGCCGCGCCGGCCGCGGCGAGGCACGCCAGCCCGGCCGCAAGGCCGTCGACCAGCCCGAACGCGGCGAGCGCGAGTCCCCACGCGCCCGCCGCCCACACCATGACGAGCCCGGGTCGCCGGGCCCGCGTGACCGGCCCCGACACCAGTGCGGCGACGATCCCGCCCGCCGCGATCGCGGAGAGGAACAGCCCGAGGGTGCGCGGGTCGTCGCCGAACCGCTCGGCGTTGAGCGCCGGGAAGAGGGCGACGGGCATCGCGAGGAGCGTCTGCGCGAGGTCGACCGCCAGCGCGGCGCGCAGCGCCGGGGTGCGCACCAGGATCGCCCAGCCCTCGACCGTGTCGCGCAGGCCGGCCGCGACGCCGCGCCGGACGTCGGCCCGGTCGGGGCGCATCGTGGGGAGCCGGGCGACGCCGTAGAGCGAGAGGGCCGTGGCGGCGGCGTCGAGGGCGTACGCCGCGGTGGTTCCCCAGCCCGCGATCACGACGCCGGCGAGGGCCGGCCCGACCAGCATCGCGGCCTGGAACGCGACGTGGTTCAGCGCGAGCGCGGGAGCGACCTGGTCGCGCGGGAGCAGCCGCGGCACGAAGGTCCGCCGGGCGGAGGAGCCGAGCGCGGTGCACCCCGTCTGGGCCGCGACCAGCGCCAGGACCAGCGCCCACGACCGCACCCCCATCGCCGCCTGCAGCGCGAGCAGCCCCGCGACGAGGGCCGCCGCGGCGCTGCTGAGCAGGACCAGGCGACGCCGGTCCAGGGCGTCGGCCAACGTGCCGCCGACCGTGGCGAACACGGCGATCGGCACACCCGTCGCGAGCCCGACCACGCCGACCAGCGCCGGGTCCGCCGTCAGCTCCCAGACCTGGGCGAGCACGGCGACCAGCGCGACCTGCCCGCTGAAGGTCGACGCCGTCGACCCGATCCAGAGCCGCCGGAAGCCGGCGTGCCCGCGCAGCGGCCGGGTGTCGAGGACGCGGTCCAGCGTGCTCACGGGCGTTCCGACTCGGGCAGGTGGGCCCGGATGCGGTCGAGGAACGGCCGCTCGCGCAGGGCCGCGGCGACGTCGGAGATGACCCGGGTCATCGGGTACGGCAGGGCCGCGTCGAGCTCGGCGAAGGCGGCCTCGGTGGCGCGCCATTCCGCCTCGAGGAAGGGCACGAGCGCGCGGCCCTGGTCGGTGAGCGTGACCTCGCGGGTGCGGGCGTCGGCGCCCGGCGCGGTCTCGACCAGTCCTTCCTTGCGCATCTCGGTCACGGTCTGGCTCATCGCCGAGTGCGTGACGTCGATCTGCGCCGCCAGTTCCTTGATCGGCATCGGGCCGCGGTGGTGCAGCCGGATCAGCGCCATGCTGAACCGCGTGCGCACGCCCCGGACCCCGCGCTGGGCGTAGAGCTCGGCGATCGCGGCGTCCATCGTGTCGAGCAGGTCCTTGAGCGGCCGCAACCAACTCTCGAGGGTGGGGTCGGACACTGTCACAGCGCTAATATAACAGGGCTGTTGGATCCTCCTCCACGCTTCTGCCGACTGCGGGCCCACCGGCGCGGCACCTGCGCAGCGACTCCCGCGGTCGACCACGGGGCGTCGACGCCGCGTGATCGACGCGTCGGGCACCATGGCCGTATGGCCGAGGGCGTCGCGTGAACCGCACCGCGGCGACCCTGTTGTCGCTCCTGCTCGTCGGCGTGCTCGTGGTCGGCGGCGTGCTCTGGTGGACGAACTCCCGCCCCGAGCCCGGCTGCGTGGTGACCGCGGCGGGGCGCTCGGTGTCGCTGACCGTCGAGCAGGCCGGGTACGCGGCGACGATCGGCGGGGTCGGCTACGCGGAGGGCCTGCCCGACCACGCCGTGACGGTGGCGCTCGCGACCGCGCTCCAGGAGTCCCGGCTGCGCAACCTGTCCGGCGGCGACCGCGACTCGGCCGGGCTCTTCCAGCAACGACCGAGCCAGGGCTGGGGCACGTACCAGCAGGTCACCGATCCCGTGTACGCGGCGCAGGCCTTCTACCGGGCGCTGAAGAAGCTCCCGGACTGGCAGGACGTGTCGGTCACCGAGGCCGCCCAGCTCGTCCAGCGCTCGGCCGCCCCCGATGCCTACGCGCAGTGGGAGCCGCAGGCCCGCGCCATCGCCGTCGCGCTGACCGGCCAGGAGGCCGCGGCGCTGCGCTGCCAGGACCTCACGCCGCAGTCCCCGCCGGACGACGTCGCCTCCGTCGCCGCGCGCGAGCTCGGCACCGCCCGGCTCAGCGGGCCGCAACCGGAGCAGCGGGGGTGGGCGATCGCGAGCTGGCTCGTGGCGCACGCCGCGCGATTCGGCCTGTCCGAGGTGACCTACGACGGCCGCACATGGTCGGCCGAGGAGGGCACGTGGAGTGGCGCCGGGCCCGCCGACGGGCGACTCTCCCTGGTCCGCGCCCAACCCTGACCGGCGCGCCCGGCCCGGCCCCGACCGCTCACGGGGCGGGCGGCGCGAAGAACTCCAGCGCGATGTTGTCCGGGTCCCGGAAGGAGAGACCCGAGCCGTAGTGGGCGTCGACGATCCCCCCGTGCGCGACGCCCAGCTCGTCGAGCCGCGCCGCCCAGTGCTCCAGCTCCGCGCGGTCGGCGCAGGCGAAGGCGACGTGGTCGAGCCCGGTCCGGCGCTCGTCGAACGGGCCGTCCGGGGCGCCGCCCGGGTGGGTGTGCAGCCCGAACAGGTGCCCGCCGCCGAGCGCGAAGACCGTGTGGTGGAAGCCGCCGACGGTCTCGTCCTCGTCGAGCACCGGATCGGAGCCGAAGAGGGCGGAGTACCAGCGGGTGCTGCGCTCGAGGTCGCTCACCGTGACCGCGGCGTGGGCGAGCGGCGGGAACGGGGCCATGTCTGCCTCCCTGGGGAACGCTGATCGACGCTGATCACCCCGAGCATCCCGGTCGCCGTGACCGGCGGCACCCCTGTTCGGAGGGTCCCCGGCCCCGCGGGTCCGGGACCCGGCCGGTCCGGAGCCCGCCACGTGCGGCCGGAGGGTTTCGTCAGGGGCCGGCCGGGGCGGCCCGCCGGGCCAGCGCCAGCCGCAGGACCAGCGCGACGGCGGTGACGGCCACGATCACCAGCGCGTACACCTCGGCGGTGATCCGCAGCCCGAACGCGGTGCCGGCGAACCCGGCGACCACCGCCGGGAGGCTGAAGGCGAGGTAGGAGATCACGTACGCCACGGCGAACAGCGCCCCGCGCTCGTGGGGCGCGGCGATGCGCGCGAAGGTCCCGAAGGTCGCGAGCGCGGCGGCTCCGAACCCGACGCCCGCGATCACCGTGCCGAGCGCCGCGACGGCGACGAGCCCGGTCGTCACGCCGAGGAGCGTCACGAGGGTGCCGAGGCCCAGCAGGGCGGCGGCGGGGGCCAACAGCCGCACCGCCGGCCGCCGGCGCAGCAGGAACGCGGTGATCGAGCCGATGCCGCACAGCAGCGTCACCACGAACCCGCCGACCAGGTGGTTGCGCAGGCCGAACAGCCCGGCCGCCACCGACGGCCCGAGCGAGAGGTAGAGCCCGCTGAGCGCCCAGCTGGCGATCATGACCGGCACCACCGGCACGACGTCGACCCGCAGCCGGGCCGGGACGCCGACCCTGGGGCGCAGCGAGGCCAGGGCGCCCGGGCGGCGCGTGGCGGTCTCCGGCATGAGCGCGACGATCACCGCCGCCAGCCCCATCCCGGCCAGCAGCAACGCGTAGACGAACTTCGTCGGCGAGGGCCCGAACTCGACGAGTGCGCCGCAGCCCAGCGCGCCCACCGCGAGCCCGCCGAGCGGGGACACGGAGTTGACCACACCGGCCCGCCCGGGCGTGGCCGGGGACTCGAGGTCGACCAGCGCCGCGCCCAGGGTCGTCATCGCCACGCCCGTGGCGACGCCCTGCAGGAAGCGCGCCACCGAGAGCACCACCACGTCCCCGGCCAGCACGAACAACACCAGCGCGACGATCTCCAGCAGGATCGCGGCGAACAGCACCGGGCGCCGGCCGACGTGGTCGGACAGCCCGCCGACGACCAGCAGCGAGGAGAGCAGCCCGACCACGTACACGGCGAAGATCACCGTGAGCACGGTGGGCGTGAATCCCCACAGCTGCTGGTAGACGACGTAGAGCGGGGAGGGCGCGCTGGACGCCGCCAGGAACAGCACGACGATCGCGGCCACCGCCGCGAAGTACGTCGCCCGGCGCCGGACACCGCCCCCCGCCGTGTCCCCCGCCGTCCCCTCCGCGCTCCCCCGAGCCGTGACGGACATGCTCGCCTCGCAAGTTCGTGCAACGATCTCTGCGTTAACCCCGTCGACGGTAGCACGAACGCACAGATCGCTGCGTTAGCTTGTCGCAGTGATCGGTGCAATAATCGGGCCCATGGCTGCATCCACGCCGGTCACGCGCTCCCGGACCCCCGGCGCGGCCACCGGGTCCCGCCCCGGCGGTCGTTCGGCCCGGGTGCGGGCGGCCGTCCACCGGGCGGTCGAGGAACTGCTCGCCGAGGAGGCGGGCGACGGGCTGACGATCCCGGTCGTCGCCGCCCGTGCGGGCGTGCACGCGACCACCCTCTACCGCCGCTGGGGCTCGGTCGGCGAGCTGCTGGCCGACGCCGCGACGAGCCGCTTCTCCGGCGAGGTCGTCGTCCCCGACACCGGCTCGCTGCGCGGCGACCTGGAGCGCTGGGCCGCCGACGTCGCGACCGACCTCGCCGACCCGGACGTCCTCGCCCTGATCCGGGCCACGCTCGGCGCGGCCGGCGAGCAGGGCGCCTGCGCCTGCCGCGGTGACCGGGAGGACCAGCTCGCGGCGATGATCGAGCGCGAGCGGGCGCGCGGCGGCGCGGTCCCGACGGTCGAGCGGGCGGCCGACGCGCTGCTCGGGCCGCTCTACTACCGGGCGATCTTCACCGGCGAGCCCGGCTCACCGGACTGGGCCCGGGGGCTCGTCAACCTCCTGCTGCCCGCCTGACGGCCGGCGGGTGGGGGTGGACCGCTCGGCCAGCCGCGCGGAGTAGATCGAGTAGCCGTCGATCCACCGCGACACGGCGGTCGCGACGAGGGTCGCGACCATCATCGGCACCATCAGCCCGAACCCGCTGTGGGTCAGCTCCAGGACGAGGGCCAGCCCGGCCAGCGGCGCCTGCATCCCGGCCCCGATCATCGCGGCGGCGCCGATCATGGCGTAGGCGCCGACCGGCGTGCCCGGCCAGAGCAGCGACCACAGCCCGCCCAGGCAGGCCCCCAGGGCGGCGCCGGTGGCGAGCGTCGGGGTGAACAACCCGCCGGAGGCCCCGCTGCCCAGGCACAGCACCGTGACCAGCGGTTTGAGCGCGAAGAGCGCGGCGAACAGCCACAGCGCCCCCACTCCGGCGAACGCGCGGGCCGCGATGTCCTGCCCGTTGCCGTAGAGCTGGGGGAACACCAGCCCGAGCGCGGCGAGCACCGCGAACGCGAGGAGCGGGGCGACCAGCATCGCCCGGCCCCGGGGCACGCGGTGCGAGGCCCATGCGATCAGCCGCACGAACACCACCGCGACCAGGCCGATCAGCACGCCGGCGGGGACCGCCCACACCAGCGCCGACGCGGAGAACGCGAAGTCCGGCAGGTCCGCGTAGATCGGACCGGAGGGCAGGCCGATCCATGCCGTGAGCGTGGCGACCGCCGAGCACGCGAGCGCGGGCAGCATGACGGGCAGCCGTATCGCCCCGACCAGTACCTCCGCGGTGAACAGCGCGCCGCCGAGCGGCACGTTGTACACGCAGGCCAGCCCCGCACCCGCCCCGCAGGCGACGAGCAGGCGGCGCTGCGGCGTCGTCAGACCGGCCCAGCCGGCGAGCACCGAGCCGCACACCCCGCCCATCAGCTTCGGCGCGGCCTCCCGGCCCAGCGACGCGCCGAGCCCGACCACGATCACCGAGAGCACCGAGGTCCCGGCGCTGCGGTGGAAGCCGAGCCGGCCGTCGCCGGTCCAGACGGCGTCGTCGGCGTCCGAGCGGCCGGCCACGTACCGGCGCAGCAGGAACCATCCCACCCCGGCGATCACCCCGGCGACGAGCAACGGGACGACCCGGCCGAGCCAGGAGGCGCGCTGGACGGCGGCCTCGAAGTCCTCGTCCGCCCCGGGCCCGAAGGCGAGCCGGGCCACCGCGCCGAGGAGCAGCATCAGCGCGATCCCGAACAGGCCCGCCCCGACCCCGGTCAGCACCACCATCAGCCAGAACCGCGCCGTGAGCGGCACGTCGCCGTCGCCGGTGACGTTGGGCTGGTCCATCGCCCCCCGGCCGGAGGCGATCCGCCGGCGCAGCAGCGGCTGCGGCTGCCGGAGGCGCTCGCTCGGCCGTCCGTCTCGGCTTCCGGACCCGTGGATCCCCACGCCCGGTGATCCTGCCCGGACGGGCAACCGCACCGCGAGACGGGTACGTCCGGCAGCTCTGTGGACGGTGGACGAGCTGCCACGAGCAGCGAATCAAGCGGCGCGGAACTGGGTACAGTGGCGCATGGCCACTCCGAGCGACGAACGCGCCGCCGGTCACCGGACCCACGGCACCGACCCCGAGTCCGCCTCCCCACCGGACGTCCGCGCCGCGGCGACCCCGATCAAGGGCCGGCCGGTCCTCGGCATCGGCGGCCCGAACGCGGGCAGCGGCTCGCACGACGGACAGAGCGCCCTGAAGCTCCACCGGGGCATCTCCGTGCTCGCCTTCCTGCTCTGCGTGCTGGTCACGGTGGTGTTCCTGATGGACCACGCGCTCGTGCCCGCGATCGTCTTCGCCGTGGTGGCGCTGGCCTGCGTCGGCATCTTCGGCTGGACCAGCGTGCAGCTGCGCCGGGCCACCGGGACCCACGACCCGGATCGGGAACCCTACGTGACCTGACCGATACTCCCCGTCGACGTCGTCGACGCCCCGGGGAGGACCGATGCGGGTCGCCCGCCACCGTGCGCCCGCGTGGACGGGACCCCGCACCGCGATCGCGCTCGTCCAGGTCCTCGGGCTGGCGGTGTGGTTCTCGGCCTCGGCGGTGGTCCCGCGGTTGCGTGCCGAGTGGGGCATCGGCGAGGCCACGGCGGTGTGGCTGACGGTCGCCGTCCAGCTCGGCTTCGTCGCCGGCGCGGTCACGTCCGCCGTGCTCACGCTGCCGGACCGGGTCCGTCCGCACCGGCTCCTCGCCTGGTCCGCGCTCGGCGCCGCCGCCTGCACGCTGGTGATGGCCGCCGCCGTCGACACCCCCGGGCCCGCGCTGGCCCTCCGCGGGCTGACCGGTGTGTTCCTCGCCGGGGTCTACCCGGTCGGGATGAAGCTGACGACGTCCTGGTCCGGGCCGGGGAGCCGGTATCGCGACCTCGGCCTCCTCGTCGGCGCCCTGACGCTGGGCTCGGCGCTCCCGCATCTGCTCGGCGGCCTCGCGGGCCCCGCCCTGCCCTGGCGCGGTGTCCTGACCGGAGCCGCGGCCGCCGGCCTGCTGGCGGCGCTGCTCGCCGCCACGCTCGTCCGGCCCGGGCCCGGTCACGCCCCCGCGTCGCCGCCCGACCCGCGCTACGCCCTGCGGATGCTCCGTGAGCGCGGGCCGGCGCTGGTGGTGTGCGGCTACCTCGGGCACATGTGGGAGCTCTACGCCTTCTGGACCTGGGTGCCCGCCTATCTGGCCGCGGCCCCGGCGGCCGGCGGGCCGCCGACCGGGCTCGTGGTGTTCGCGACCTCGGGCGTCGCGGGCGCCCTGGGCTGTGCGGTCGCCGGGCGGGTGGCGGACCGGGTGGGGCCGGCACCGGTCGCGATCGCGGCGCTCGCCGTGAGCGGCACGTGCTGCCTGCTCTCGCCCGTGATGGTCGGCGCCGGGCTACCCGCGCTGGTCACGTTCTGCGCGGTGTGGGGCGGGTCCGTGGTCGCGGACTCCGCCGTGTTCACGGGCGCGCTGACCGACGTCGCCGACCGCCGGTACGTCGGCACCGCGCTGACCACCCAGACCGCACTCGGCTTCCTGCTCACCGCGGTGAGCATCCAGGTCGTCCCGCTCGTCGCGGGCGTCGGCGGCTGGGCGACCGCGCTGCTCGTCCTGCTCCCGGGGCCGGTGCTCGGGGTGCTGGCCCTGCGTTCCCTCGTGCCCGCGACGCCGGCGGTGCCCGCGCGGGCCTGAGGCGGACCGGCCGAGTCCGTCGTCCCCCGATCGCCCGACACGCGGACCCCCCGGCGCACCCTCCGACCGCCCGACGGTGCCGGCCTCTCTCCGGCGCGACCCTTCTCCCATGCCGCGGGAGCCACCCGCGCAAGGCCGGAAGAAGGCTCGCCATGACCACCGCCCCCGTCTCCCCGCTCACCGACCCGACCGTCCGGATCCCCGCGCAGCTCCCGGCCCGCCCGGCCGTCGACGCCGGTCGGCTCTGGGCGGGCGGCCTCGCCACCGCCCTGGTCGCGGCGCTCGCCGGCCTCGTCGGCGCGCTCGTCGTGCGCGTCCTGACCGGGTTCGTGCCGGCGGCCCACGCGATCGGCACCGGCATCTTCGGGACGACGGGCGTGATCCTGCTGTGCACCCTCGCCGCGACGGCCGCCCTGGTCGCCACGGGCGTCGCCCACCTGCTGCTGCTCTCGACGCCGCGGCCGCTCGAGTACCTGGGCTGGATCGTCGGGCTGGGCACCGCGGCCGCCGTCGTCCTGCCCTTCGTCACCACGGCGTCGCTCGGCGCGGCCCTCGCCCTCGCCGCGGTGCACCTGGTGATCGGACTCGCCGTCGCCACCCTCACCGGGAACGCGGCCGCGGCCTCGCTGCGGGTCGCCGCCCGCGCCCGGGAGGTGTGAACGCGCGAGTCGGGGCGACGCCCGGGCCGGTGGGGTGCCCGGGCGTCGCTCGCATGCGCGGGGTGTGACCACGGCCGCCCTGCCCCCGGACGGCGATCTCCCCTTGTCACACTGGTGGCATGGCGCCTGATCCCAGCCCCGTCCCCGGGTCCACCGACCTGCTCGTCGTCGGGGCCGGGCCGGCGGGGTCCGCGGCCGCCGCCTGGGCCGCCCGGCAGGGGCTCGACGTCGTCCTGGCCGACGCGGCCGTCTTCCCCCGGGACAAGACCTGCGGCGACGGGCTCACCCCCCGGGCGATCGCGGAGCTGGACCGGCTGGGGCTGGGCGAGTGGGTGCGCGGGCACGGCGCGAACCGGGGCCTGCGCGCCGCCGGCTTCGGCCAGGAGCTGCTGCTGGAGTGGCCGGGTGGTTCGCTGCCGTCCGAGGGCAGCGCGGTGGCCCGCACCGAGCTCGACGCCCGGATCCGCGAGGTCGCGCTCGAGGCGGGCGCCGTCCCGGTGCAGGGCGCGAAGGCGGTCGGCGTGGAGCGCGACGGCGAGCGGGTCTCCGGGGTCACCTTCGCCCTGGCCGAGGGCCGGAGCGCCACGATCCGCTGCGAGCGGCTGGTCGTCGCCGACGGCGCCCGCTCGACGCTCGGGCGGGTGCTCGGCCGCGAGTGGCACAAGGACACCGCCTACGGCGTGGCCGCCCGCGGGTACATCCGGTCCGGGCGGCACGACGACCCGTGGATCTCCTCGCACCTGGAGCTGCGGGGCACCGCGGACGAGGTCCTCGCCGGCTACGGCTGGGTGTTCCCGCTGCACACCGGCGAGGTCAACATCGGCGTCGGCACCCTCGCCACGGACAGGCGACCCGCCGGCGTCCAGCTGAAGTCGCTGATCGAGCACTACGCCACGCTGCGCCGGGCGGACTGGCAGCTCGACGGCCCGGTGCGGCTGGTCCGCTCCGCGCTGCTGCCGATGGGCGGGGCGGTGTCCGGGGTCGCGGGGCCGAACTGGGCGTTGATCGGCGACGCCGCGGGCTGCGTGAACCCGCTCAACGGCGAGGGCATCGACTACGGCCTGGAGACCGGCCGGCTGGTCGCCGAGCTCATGGCGACCGAGAAGGACCTCGACCAGGCCTGGCCCGCCACCCTGCGCCGGCACTACGGCCAGGCCTTCTCCATCGCCCGCCGGCTGGCCGGGCTGCTCACGATCCCGCGGCTGCTCCCGCTCGCGGGGCCGGTCGGCATGCGCTCGACGCCACTGATGCGGGTCGCGCTGCGGGTCATGGGCAACCTGGTGACCGAGCAGGACACGGACCTCGTCGCGAAGGCGTGGCGCGCCGCGGGCCGGCTGTCGCTCCGGTTCGACGAGCGCCGCCCCTTCCCCGCGGCCGATCTCCGCCGCTAGCGGGCGGCCCGGCGGATGCGGCGCCGGCCGGCCGCGGGCTCAGGACAGGGCGGCGGCGTAGAGGTCGGCGAGGGCGGCCCAGTGCCGCTTCTCGGCGTCGGCGTCGTGGGTCGGGTTGTCGGGGACCGCGAAGCCGTGGCCGGCCGGGTAGGTCTCGAGGGTGTGCCGGACGTCCGCGGCGGTGAGCACCTCGTCGAGCAGCGCGAACTGGTCGGGCCCGAAGGAGGCGTCGTCCTGCGCGGCCGCGACGTACACCGTGGCCCGGAGGTCGCCGGCGCGGTGGTGCGGGCTGTCCGGGTCGTCGGCCACGGCCAGCCGCCCGCCGTGGAACGACGCCGCGGCCGCGATGCGCTCCCCCAGCGCCCCGGCCGCGAGGAGCGAGGCCCGGCCGCCCATGCAGTACCCGGTGGTACCGACGGCGTCGCCCCGCACCTCCGGCCGGGCGAGCAGGGCGTCGACGTACGCGCCGGCGTCGGCCCCGATCGCCTCGGCGGTCAGCGGGCGGACCAGCTCGCCGAGCCGCGCCCGCTCCGCCGGGTCGCCGAACAGCGTCCCGATGTCGAACGGTTCGAACCCGCCCGCGCGGTAGTAGACGTCCGGCAGCAGGACCGCGTAGCCGAGATCGGCCAGGTGGTCGGCCATCCCGAGGAAGGTCTCCCGCACCCCGCCCGCGTCGGGGTACATCAGCACCCCGTGCCACGGCCCCTTCCCCGCCGGCGTGTGCAGCGTGGCGGCGCACGTCCCGTCCGGAGCCTCGATGGTCAGCGCGGTGCGGGGCATGCGGCCTCCGTGGGTCGGCGGTGGTGGGGCCGAGCGTAGGACGCGCGGGGACCGTCGGCGATCACCCGAGGGCGAACGGCGGTCAGGACCCGGCGCGGGCCTCGGGCGAGAGCAGGTAGGCGGTGAGGGCGGTGGCGAGCTCGCCGAGGACGCGGGCCGGCCTCGGCGGCCGCGATGACGACGAGCGCGTGGACCTCGGTGGCGCGCATCCGCCGCCGCGCGATCACCTCGACCAGTCGTCCACATGATCGTCACTTGTGGAGCGGGACGGCCGGGATCCGACCGCACCCGGCCACGGCGGACGATCATGGCCGGGGGGCCGGTCAGGACGCGCTCCTCGCCGGGCTCAGTTCTCCCGGAAGCCGTGGACGACGGCGGCCATGTCCTCCTCGGCGTGCCCCTGCGCCGCGGCCGCGGCGAACCGCTCGTGGAAGGCGCGCATGACGGAGTCCGCGACCCCGGCGGACGCGAGCGCGTCGGCGATCAGGCCGGAGTCCTTCACCGCGCCGTCGAGCGCGAAGGCGGGCGGGAAGTCGGCGGCCAGCATCGCCTTGCCCTTGGCCTGCGCGTACCCGCAGTCGAGCGGGCCGCCCGCGATCGAGTCGAGCCACTGCTGCGGGTCGACGCCCAGCGCCTGCGCCAGCGCGACGGCCTGGGCGGTGGCCGTGACGATCGACAGCACCCAGGAGTTGGCGACCAGCTTGAGCCGGTGCCCCTGGCCCGGCCGGTCGCCGACCCACACCGTCCGGGAGCCGATCGCGTCGAACACCGGCGCCACCGCCTCGCGCACCTCCTGCGGCCCGCTCGCCAGGACCACCAGCTGCCCGGCCTCGGCGGGCTGGCGGGTGCCGAGCACGGGCGCGTCGACGAACGTGACGCCGTGCTCGCCGGCCAGCGCGGCCAGCCGGTCGGTGCCCTCGAGGCCAACGGTCGCCGTCTGCACCCAGAGCACGCCCTCCTTCGCCGCGGGGAGCGCGCGCCCCATGACCTCGGCGACGGAGTCCGCGTCGAACAGCATCGTGACGATCACGTCCGCGCCGGACACGGCGTCGGCGGGGTCCTCCGCGACCCGGGCCCCGGCGTCGGCCAGCGGGCGGGCCTTCTCCGGGGTGCGGTTCCAGACGGTGGTGTCCAGCCCGGCGCTCGCCAGGTTGGCGGCCATCCCGGCGCCCATGATCCCGGTGCCGAGCACGGTCACGGCGGTCATCGTTCCTCCAGCAGGTCTCGGGGGTCTCCGGGCGGTCAGGCGCTCCGCGGGCCGAGCACCCGCCAGGAGTGCGGCGGGAGCAGGAGCGGGTCCCCGGACGTGCCGCCCTGCGCGTCCTCCAGCGTCTCCCCCGCCAGCTCCACGGGGAAACGCCGGGGCTCGTCGTCGACGGAGAGGAGCGTCAGGAGCGCCTCGCCACCGGGGCCCGCGGACCGCAGGGCCATCGTGGTGTTGGTGAGGTGCTCGACGGTGGTGCGGGCACGGACCAGCCACGGGTGGCGGCGGCGCATCCCGATCAGCCGCTGGTGCAGCTCCTGCACCGGGGCGCCGAACGGGGCGAGCCCGGCGGGGGTGTCCGGGAAGGGCGGGCGCACGGCGTCGTCGCCGAACTCGCGGTCCTCCTTCACCCCGGTGAAGGCCTGCTCGTCCCCGGCGTACACGCTCGGCACCCCGCCGACCGTCATCAGCACGGCCACCGCGTGCCCGATGTGGTCGGCACGGTCCAGCCGGCTCGCCAGCCGCGTGACGTCGTGGTTCCCGACGAAGGTCAGCGGCGCGAACGACTCCACCATCGCGGAGTGCCGGTCCAGGGCGTGGGCGAGCTCCCAGAGGTTGCGATCGTTCAGCGCGCTCCAGATCGCCTTCCACAGCTCGTACTGGGTGACCGAGTCCATCCCGGACTCCTCGACGACCGCGGCGTAGTCGCCGTGGATCACCTCGCCGACGAACCAGGCCTCGGGGAACTCCTTGCGCACGCCGGGCAGGACGGCCCGCCAGAACGCCGTCGGCACCTGGTAGGCGGCGTCGAGCCGCCAGCCGTCCGCCCCGCGGTCCAGCCAGTGCCGCAGCACGTCGGCGACGTACTCCTGCACCGCGGGCTCGTCGTGGTTCAGCGCGACCAGCTTGTCGTGCCCTTCGAAGGTCGCCGGCCGGTCGCCCTCCCAGCGGAACCAGCGGCGGGCCTCGGCGTCGCCCTCCTCGGCCGCGCGGAACCGCGCGAACCCCCGCCCGACGTGGTTGAACACGCCGTCGAGCAGCAGCCGTATCCCGCGGGAGCGCGCCGCGGCGACCAGGGCGTCGAAGTCGGCGTCGTCGCCGAGCCGGGGGTCGATCCGGAAGGGGTCGACGGTGTCGTAGCCGTGGCTCTCCGAGGCGAAGACGGGGCCGAGCGCCAGGCCCGAGCAGCCCAGCTCGAGCAGGTGGTCGAGCCAGGGCTCGAACCGGCCGAGCCGGTGCGCGAGCGGGCTGCCCGGCGGGAGCGCCTCGCGCTCGGCGCCGACGAACCCGAGGGGATAGGCGTGCCACCAGATCGCGTGGTCGATCCACCGGTCGTGCATGCCGGCCACCCTTCCCCACCCCGGTGGAATCCGCTGGGCCGGGCGGGCGCGGCCGCCTAGGTTCACGACCATGACCGGCATCGCGACCTTCTCCGTGGCGGCCTTCGACACCCGGGACCCGCTCGGCCTCGCCCGCTTCTACTCCGCGCTCACCGGCTGGCCGATCCGCGCCGGTGACGAGGCCCCCGGCAGCGACTGGGTGCAGCTCGACGCCGGGGGCGGGCCCACGATCGCCTGCCAGCTCGCGCCGGGTCACACCCCGCCGGACTGGCCGGGCGACGCGCACCCGCAGCAGGCCCACCTCGACTTCGACGTCCCGGATCTCGACGAGGGCGAGACCCGGGTCCTCGCGATCGGCGCGCGCAAGCACGAGGTGCAGCCCGGCACGGACTTCCGGGTCTACCTCGACCCGGCCGGGCACCCGTTCTGCCTGGTGCTGAAGGGATGACGGGCTGACGAGCCGAGGGGCCGACGGGCGAGCTCAGCGCGCGAGCTGCGCGCGGTTGCGGGCCGTCACCGCCCGGCGCCGCTCCTCCAGCGCCGCAAGGTCCGTGGTGCCGGCGGCGGCGATCGCCCGCTCGGTCTCCAGGGCCGCCTGCACCGGCGCCCCCGAGCCCTCGACGTACATCCGCTTGACCGCCTGCAGCACGTCCGCGGGCGGTTCGGTGGCCGCGGTCGCGAGCTCCACGGCCCGGTCGAGCAGCCGCTCGTGCGGCACGACCTCGGTGACCAGCCCGATCCGCAGGGCCAGCTCGGCGTCGACCACCTCGCCGGTGAACGACATCCGCCGCGCCCAGGCCATCCCGACCACGCTCGGGAGCCGCGCGGTCATCCCGCCGCCGGGGCGCACCCCGACCCGGGCGTGGGTGTCGGCGAAGACGGCCCGCTCGGAGGCGACGAGGAAGTCGCAGCCCAGGGCGAGCTCGAGCCCGCCGGTGAAGCAGGCGCCGTTGACCGCGCCCACGATCGGCGTGCGCATCAGGCCGGCCTGCGCGATCACCGGCTCGTCGCGGTGCCGGCGGAAGTAGGCCTCCCCCTCGGCCGCGGCCTGCTTGAGGTCGACGCCGGCGCAGAACGCCGGGTCCGCGCCGGTCAGGACGACGGCGAGCACGCCGGGATCCTCGTCGGCCTCGACCAGCGCCCGGTACAGCTGCGAGATCACCTCCCCGCTGAAGGCGTTGCGCGCCTCGGGCCGGTCGATCGTGACGACCCGGACCGCGCCCCGGTCCTCGGTGCGGACGACTGTGTGGTCCACGGTGCTCCTCTCGGTGGTGCTCGGGGTGCTCATGCCGGCCGCCCCGCCCGGGTCGCGCCCTTGCGCACCCCGCCGGCGATCTCCGCGACGAGCGCGGCGTCGGCGTCCCAGGGGGTGGAGAGCGAGCAGCGGGAGAAGAGGTCGCCGTAGCGGCGGACGAGCTCCGGGGCGACGCGGTCGGCCGGCCCGCCCGGGGGCAGGCTGGTGTCGATCTTCACGGGTGACCTCCGGCCCGGGGCCCGCAGCCGGTCACGGCGCGAGGCCGGCGACGACGTCCCGGCGGAGCAGCTTGCCGGTGGGGGTGCGGGGGATCTCGGGCCAGGCCTGGATCCGGTCGGGCGTCTTGGAGCTGCGCAGGGTGACACGGACGGTCTCGCGCAGGCCGTCGAGGGCGGCGGCGTCGAGCTCGGTGCCCGGCCGCGGTACGACGACGGCTTCGATGCGCTGGCCCCACTCCTCGTCGGGCATGCCCACGACGACGGCGTCGGCGACGTCGGGGTGGGCCAGCAGCACGTCCTCGATCTCGGCGGGGGCGATGTTCTCCGCCCCGCGGATGATCGTGTCGTCGACCCGGCCCTCGACGAACAGGTAGCCCTCGGCGTCGAGGCGGCCCTGGTCGCGGGTGTCGAACCAGCCGCCCGCGTCGACCGAGGAGCCGCGCCCGGCGTACTCGGTGGACACCTGCTCCCCGCGCACCCAGATCCGCCCCGCCGCGCCGGCCGGCACCGGCGTGCCGTCCTCGTCGCGGATCTCGATCTCGATCCCGGGCACCGCGCGGCCGGCCGAGGACAACCGGGCCCGCACCGCGGCGTCGGTCGACGACAGGGCGGCCCGGTGCTCGTCCGGGCCGAGCACGGTGATCGTCGAGGAGGTCTCGGTGAGCCCGTAGGCGTTGACGAACCCGACGTGCGGCCACTCGCGCAACGCCTGTTCGACGATCCGCCGCGGCATCGCCGCCCCGCCGTAGGCCAGCGTCCGCAGCGACGGCACCGCCCGGTCCAGCCCCGGCTCGTCCATGATCCGGGCCAGCATGGTGGGCACGACCATGGCGTTGGTGACCTCCTCGCCGCGCACGAGGTCGACCCAGCCGGCCGGGGTGAACGCCTCGAGCACCAGCACCCGCCGGCCCGCGTAGAGGTTCGTCAACGCGTTGGACACCGCCGCGATGTGGTAGGGCGGCACGCTCATCACCGCCGCCTCGCTCTCCTCGGCGGCGGCGAACTCCACCGTGCCCAGCACGTAGGAGACCAGGTTGGCGTGGCGCAGCACCACGCCCTTGGGCGCCGAGGTGGTGCCCGAGGTGTAGAGGACCACCGCCGGCGAGTCCGGGTCGACGTACCCCTCCTCCGCCCGGGCCGCCGCGGCGGCGTCACGGAGGAACCCGTACGGGGTGCGGAACCCCAGCCCGGCCCGCTGCGCCGCGCCCGCCTGCGCCGCATCCGCGACCACCAGCGCCTTCGGGTGCTGGGCGAGCAGGTGGTCGAGCTGCGCGGCCCCGAGCCGGTAGTTCACCGGCACCAGCGGCACCCCGGCCCGGGCGGCGGCGAACAGCGCCACCGGGAACGCCGGCCCGTTGACCGCCAGGTAGAGCACCGCGTCCGCGCCCGCCTCGGCGACCAGGGTCGCGCCGCCCGCGGCCAGCTCCCGCAGCCGCGCCGCGGAGAGCCCCTCGGCCCGCGTGCCGACCACCACCCGGTCGCCGAAGCCCTCCGCCGCCATGTCCAGCAGCACCGACAGGTTCACGGCGCGGCCTCAGTCCGACGCCGGCAGCGGCTTGGCGTCCTTGAGCGGCAGCGGCACCCCGCCCACCGCGAGCGTCCCCGTGCCCGCCTTCGTGCAGAGCAGCTCGACGCCGAGGTCGGGGTCGGCGTAGCGCTTGCCCATCTGCGTGCCGTCCTGCTGGTCCGGGTCGGCCGGGTGGGTCGAGCCCGCCTCGGGGCCCTTCGCGTCCACCATCGGCGCGCCCCCGCAGGTCACCTCCACGTCCGCCTCCCCCCACCGCACCACGACCACGGTCGTGGCGTCGGTGGTGCTGGCCAGGGTGGTTCCGATGCGCGGCTTCATCGCGGCGCCTCCCGTGTTCGACGAGGGCGGGCCGCCGTCCGGCGACCCCGAATGAGAGTGTGACGTCAGCGTCACAATGCCATCCGGAACCCGCACGGGGAAGACCGCGGCAGATCCACCCGGCCGAAACGTGGAACCGGCGCCCGTCGAGTGCAAGGGTGCGGCGAACGCCGGCAGATCCGACGGCAGGGGGAACGGATGCTCGCGCTCGTCGTCATCATGCTGATCCTGCTCGTGTGGGCCCTGGTGGCGGGCCGGCTCGCGCGGTTCAGCGTCACCATGCCGTTCGCCATGCTCGCGGCCGGGATACTCCTCACCGCCGGCTCGGCCCCGGTGTTCGTCTTCGACATCCCGATCGACTCCGCGGAGCACGTCGTCGAGGGCGTCCTGGCGATCCTGCTGTTCACCGACGCCACCGAGGTCCCGGGCGGCATCCTGGGGCGCCGGCCGCGGCTGACCCTCCGGCTCCTGCTGATCGCCCTGCCCCTGTCGCTGGCGCTGGCCTGGCTCGCCGGGGCGGCGCTCTTCCACGGCGCCGGCCTCTGGCTCCTGCTGGTGCTCGCCACCGTCGTGATGCCGATCGACCTCGCGCCCGCCATCGCCGTCGTCCGCGACCGGCGGATCCCCGAACGGCTGCGGCAGGTGATCAACGCGGAGAGCGGGCTCAACGACGGCCTGGTCGCCCCGGTCTTCCTGTTCGCCCTGGCGGGGGCCACCGCGGCCGGAGGCGAGGGGCTCGCCGAGGCCGCGGTCGAGGCCCTCCCGTCGCTGGCCATGGCGATCCTGGCGGGGGCGGTCGTCGGCGCCAGCGCCGCGCGCGTGCTGCGCCTGGCCCTCGACCACGGCTGGACCCAGTCGTCCGCGCTGCGGATCGGGGTGCTCGTGCTCCCCCTGCTCGCCTACGGCGTGGCGGCCCTCGCCGGCGGCAACGGGTTCGTCGCGGCCTTCGTCGCCGGGGTGTTCTTCGAGCCGGAGGCCCGCCGGCTGCCGGCCGGCACGCTGCACCTCGTCGAGGACGTCGGCACGCTGCTCTCCCTGGCCCTGTGGTTCATCTTCGGCGCCGTCGTCAACCAGACCCTGGCCGGCGGCGCGATCACGTGGCAGGTGGTGGTGTACGCGCTGCTGGCGCTGACCGTGGCCCGGATGCTGCCCGTCGTGCTGGCGCTGATCGGTACCGACATCCGCCCGAAGGACCGGCTCGTCCTGGGCTGGGCGGGTCCCCGCGGCATCGCGACCCTGGTGTTCGGCATGCTCGCCTTCCTCGACCTCGCCGGGCCGGAGAAGGACTTCGTGCTCGCCGTCACGGTGGTCACGGTCGTCGCCAGCATCGTCGTGCACGGGCTGTCGACGGGACTGGTGGCGCGGCACTACGGCCGGGCCTCCCCCGCCCCCGAGGAGGTCGGCGGCGACCTCCCGGAGGCCACCCGGCCGGGCGGCCCCGGTCCGGCGGCCGCGCCGGGCGACCGGAGGGGCTCGTGGGGCAACCGGTGGCGACGAGGCGGCACGGCGCCCTGACCGGCCCGGACGGGTGACACCCGGGGATGTGGCGGGTTGTCCCGGCCTCCCCCGGTGCGGTTGACTCGTCGCGTGATGCGCATGCGGCTCGAGTTCTTCTGGCCGAGCCGTCGCGTGTGCCAGTTCGACGAGTCCTGTCTCCGGGCCGCGTAGCCGCCCCTGCTCCCGCCGCGGGCAGTCCGGGCGCCGCGCGGCCGTCTCGTGTCCCGGTCGCGGGACCGAGCCCGCGACCCCACCCCGAGTCCTGGAGACCCCCATGTCCGTGACCGACGAGCTGCTCGCCAACAACGCCCGCTACGCCGAGGGCTTCTCCGGCCCGCTCCCCCTCCCGCCCGCGAAGAAGGTCGCCGTCGTGGCCTGCATGGACGCGCGCCTCGACGTCCACCGCATCCTCGGCCTGCAGGAGGGCGACGCGCACGTCATCCGCAACGCCGGCGGCGTCGTCACCGACGACGCGATCCGCTCGCTGGCGATCAGCCAGCGCCTGCTGGGCACGGAGGAGATCGTCCTCGTCCACCACACCGACTGCGGCATGCTGACCTTCACCGACGACGACTTCAAGCGGTCGATCCAGGAGGACACCGGCCTCCGCCCGCAGTGGGCGGCGGAGGCCTTCCCCGACCTGGACGAGGACGTGCGCCAGTCCCTCGCCCGGATCAGGGCCAACCCCTTCGTCCCGCGCAAGGACTCGGTCCGCGGCTTCGTCTTCGACGTCGCGACCGGGAAGCTCGACGAGGTCGTCTGACCTCCCGCCGGCGCTGTCCGGCCCCCGTCCGGCCGCGGCTCAGCGCGTGGCCGGGCGGGGCTTGTCGACGAACCGGTGGTAGGCCTTCATGCCGTAGCGGTCGACCGCCGTCTTGATCAGCCCGAAGATCGCGCCCTGCAGCGTGGCGGCGAGCAGGACCTCCTTGGTGCCGTAGTCGCGCGACAGCGGCTGGGGGGTCTCCGGCTCGTTCGAGACCCGCTTCCACACCTGGGCGAACACCTGCCCGGCGATCAGGCCGCCGAGCATGCCGGACACCAGGCCGACCGGCTTGTACGCGAGCTTCAGCGGGGCGGGCAGGTCGTCGCCGAGCTCGGCGGGCTTGCGGTGCTCGTTCTTCGTGCCGCTCATGCCGGGCACGTACCCGGGGCCGCGTCCGGCCACACGCCGAGAACGACGGCGGCCCGTCCACTGGGGACGGGCCGCCGAGGTGGTGCGGGATGCCGGGGACGGTCAGGCGGGCGGGGTCATGCCCTCGCCCTGCTGCGGGGCCCGGTCCACGTCGCCGCGCCAGGCGCCCTCCTCGGTGCCGCGCGACTCGATGAACTCCTTGAACCGGCCGAGGTCGCCCTTGGCCTGCTTGCCGACGATGCCGAGCGCGTCCCCGGCCTTCTCGACGACGCCCTCGGGCTCGAAGTCGAGCTGCAGGGTGACCCGGGTGTGCTTGTCGTCGAGCCGGTGGAACGTGACGACGCCGGCCTGGTCCGGGCCGGTCACCGACTTCCAGGCCACCCGCTCGTCCGGGTGCTGCTCGGTGATCTCGGCGTCGAACTCGCGCTTCACGCCGGCGATCTTCGTGACCCAGTGCGTCCGGGTCGCGTCGATCTGCTCGATCCGCTCCACGCCACCCATGAACTGCGGGAACGACTCGAACTGCGTCCACTGGTTGTAGGCGGTGCTGACGGGGACCTCGACGTCGATGCTCTCCTGAACGTTGGTGGTCATGCGCGTCGGATTGCACCGGCCGCCGAGTCCGAAACGTGCGCCGGTCGGGGAATGTCCGCGGTCAGGCCTGCGGGTCGGGCAGCGCCGGTGCGGCACGCGAGTCGCGGCGCAGGCGGAGCGGGACCAGCACCCAGAACACCAGCGTGGCGCTCAGCAGCACCGCCGTCCCCACGATCCCGGCGAGGCGGCCGACCGCGATGTCCAGCACGAGCATCAGGCCCGAGGCCAGGGTCAGGGCCAGGAGGCCGAGCCCCGCCATCGCCAGCCGGTGCCCGGCCCGCACGAGCTCCCGCTTGCGGTTGCGCTGGAAGAGGACGCGGTGCGCCGCGACGGGGGCCACCAGCAGCGTCGAGGTCGCGGCGGCGCCGGCGAGCGTGGCGACGAACAGGCCGTGCTGGACCGCATCGAGCTCCTTGAACCGCTCGCTCACCGCCATCGTGAGCAGGAAGCCGAAGAGGATCTGCACGCCGGTGAACACCACCCGCAGCTCCTGCAGCAGCTCGGCGAAGTTCCGGTCCGCGCGGTTCAGCGGGCCCTCGGCGCGGTGCCGGGTGTTCCAGTCCTCGGTCTCGTCGGTGACCGTCGTCGCGGTGGACATGCGCCGCTCCTTCCGCACCGTCGCGTTCCCGGACCGCACTGCAGTACCCGAATCCTCGTACTTCACACGAACGGGTGAGCGCCGGGCGGGGCTCGGGGGATGGCGGGTCGGCCGGGGGGCGGATCGTCACGAGTCGATCGCGTCGGGTGCGTATGCGCCGGGGACCGAGGGGGTACGCCCGGTTCGACGAGGACGGCGGGCCTCGTCGGTGACTGCGGGGAAGGGGGTGCGGGATGACCTCGACCGGGACGGCGACGCCGGCGGACGGCACCGCCGACGACCACGTGTGCTGGAGCTACCGGCCCTCTCCGGACGTGCCCGCCGGCGTGCGACGCCGGCTCGCGCCGGTGCTCGAGGCCTGGCACGTGGAGGGCGACGACGCCGACGACGTCCTGCTCGTGGTGACCGAGCTGGTGGCGAACGTGGTCGACCACGCGGGCACCCCCTTCGAGATCACGCTGCACCGCGAGCCCGGGGTGTTGCACGTGTCCGTCCGGGACGGCTGCGCCACGCCGCCGGAACCGCGCCGCATGGACCCGCGCTCCTCGCGCGGACGCGGGTTGCTCGTGGTGCAGGCCGTGTGCCGGGACTGGGGGTACGAGGTGCACGGCGAGCCGGACGCCGGCCGCCCCGGGAAGACCGTCCGTGCCGAGCTCGCGGCCTGAGCCGGCCGGGGTTCGCGGCGCCCGCACCGGGTACCCGGTGCGATGACCGAGATCGTGCGTCCCGGGCCCCTGCGCTGGCTGGCCTACGCCTTCGGTGCGGGCCTGCCCGCCCGGCACCGGACCTGGGTGCTGCACGACGTCACCGCCCCCACCTGGGTGCTCCGGCACCTGGTCCGCGCCGTCGTGCAGATCGCCCCCTTCGGTGTCGCCCTCTACCTGCTCGTCCCGGGCTCGGTCGGGATCCGGGTCACCGCCGTCGTGATGGGCGCGGTGATCGGCCTCGTGTACTCGCTGGCCTTCGTCGAGCCCGCCGCGGAACACCGGGCCATCAAGGCCGGGTACCCCGAGGGCACCGCGGCCGCGACCCGCCGCGAGCGCCGCCGCCGGGGCCGCCCCGGACCCGGGCCCGGCACCGACCGCCGCGGGCCGACGCGCCCGCACCACATCCCCACCGCACCGAACGGAGGCACCCGATGACCGAGCGTCCCGACGACGCCACCCACCCGACCCACACCGAGGAGGCCGTGGACGAGCTCGAGGAGAAGGTGCTCGGGCACCGCGTCGACCAGCGCCGCGACCAGGACGCCTCTCGCCCGGGCGACGGGCAGGACGTCCTGCCGGAGGCCGACGGCACGGGCGCGACGGAGGGCTCGGGCTCCGAACCGTCCGGCTGAGCCGTCCCCCGAGCCGTCCGAGCCGTCCCGAGCCGTCCCGAGCCGTCCCGAGCCGTCCCGAGCCGTCCCCGCCCGGCCCGTCGAAGGAGAGCGCGATGATCCCGACCCTGTCGGACCCGGGCAACGTCCCGGGGCGCCGGGAGGAGCACGACCCCCGGACCGGGTTCCACCCGCGCGACACCCACGACGCCCTGCGCCCCGACACGCCGCCGGAGACCGCGCCGGCACCGGCGCCGGACACGCCCGACGCCGCGCTGGTGGTCGGGCTCGACGGCTCGCCGCAGTCCCGCGCCGCCCTGCGCTGGGCGGTGGGCGAGGCCCGGACGCGGGGCGCGGTGGTCGACGTCGTCCTGCTCGACGAGGACAGCGAGGGCCGGCTCCACGAAGCCGTCCGGGCCACCGGCACGGACGTCGAGGTCCGCACCGTGGTCGAGCGCGGCGATCCCGCGACCGTGCTGCTCGGGCACGCTACGGCCGCCCAGCTGCTGGTGCTGGGGCACGTCGGCGGCCGGCTCGACGACGTCGCGCGCCGCTGCACCGAGTACGCGCGTTGCCCGGTCGTGCTCGTCCCGGTGGCCGGGCGCTGATGGCCCGGTCCGCGGACACCCCCGCCCGCACCGGCTCCCGCCGGCCGCCGCTCCCCCTGGCCGCCGCGGTCCTGGTGGCCCTGCCCGGCCTCTACCTCGGTGCCGCGGCCCTCCTCGGGCTCCCGCACCCCGAGCTGCCTGCGCCCGCCGCGGTCGCCGTCTACGGGCTCGCGATCGTCGGCGCCGCGTTCGTGCTGTCCTGGGCCGGGGAGGCCGCGCAGGTCGACATGAGCGCGGGCCTCGCGCTCGCGATCCTGGCGCTGCTCGCCGTGCTGCCCGAGTACGCGGTGGACTTCGTCTTCACCATGCGGGCGGGCGAGATCTTCGCCGAGCAGGGCGCGTGCGTGCCGGATGCCGGCGGCAGCAACCCCTGCTCGCTCGCCCTGGCCAACATGACCGGGGCGAACCGGGTGCTGGTGGGCATCGGCTGGCCGCTGGTCGTGCTGGTCGCGATGCTCGCGGCCCGCCGGAACCGGTCCGGCGACCGGAGCCGCGCCGAGGGGGACCGGGCCGGCGTGCGGCTGCCGCGCACCCTGTCCGCCGAGGTGGTGTTCCTCGGGGCCGCGACCGTCTACTCGCTGACCCTGCCCCTGCGCAGCACGCTCACCCTGGTCGACACCGTCGTCCTCGTCGCGATCTTCGTCGCCTACGCGATCCGGCTGGCCCAGGGCCCCGCGGAGGAACCCGACCTGCACGGCAGCGCGAAGTGGGTCGCCGAGCGGCCCGCGACCTCCCGGCGCTGGAGCTACGGGGTGCTCTTCGCGATCGCCGCGCTGATCATCCTGGCCACCGCCGAGCACTTCGCCGACGGCCTGGTGCAGACCGGCACCGAGTTCGGCGTCGACCGGTTCGTGCTGGTCCAGTGGGTGGCGCCGCTGGCGAGCGAGGCCCCCGAGCTGATCGTCGCCTGCCTCTACGCCAAGCGCCTGCGGGCGGGCGACTCCCTCGGCACGCTGCTCTCCAGCAAGGTCAACCAGTGGACGCTGCTGGTCGGGACGCTGCCGCTGGTGTTCGCCCTCGCGTCGGGCTCGCTGCACGGCCTGCCGCTCGACGACCAGCAGCGGGTCGAGCTGCTGCTGACGGGCACGCAGTCCTTCTTCGCGGTCAGCCTCCTGGTGACGCTCGGGCTGAGCTGGCGCGGCGCGGTCGCGCTCGTGCTGTTGTTCGCGATCCAGTTCGGGACGTCGATCTCCCTGCCCACGGAGACCGTGCACACCGTGTCGCTGGTGCTGTCCGGCGTGTACGCGCTGCTCGGGATGGTGCAGCTGGTCCGGCACCGCCGGGAGCTGCCCCGGCTGCTGCGCGACGGGGTGCGGACCGACCCGCACCGGCTGGCCGAGGAGCCGGCCTGACCGCCGGGGAGCCGACCCTCAGGCGATGACCTTGTGCGGGGTGCCGCGGAAGGCGCACCAGAAGGTCGCGACCTCCGGGTCCGCCGCGGGGCGCGCCTTCGCCGCGGTCGCCTTGCCGAACATCCGCTTCAACGCGCGCCTGGCCGCGCGCTCGACGGTCGCGGCGAGCTCGTCGGCGCCCACCTGCTCCGGCCCGCGCAGCACGGCGACGAACGCGAACCGCCGCTTCGCCCCCGAACCCGGCGACCGCCAGGCCGGGACCCACTCGAGCTCGGCCGTGACCGGGCGCTCGGCGTCCGTGCAGATCGCGCGGGTGAGTGCGGCCTCCAGCACGTGCGGATCCGTGTCGGCCGGCGCCTTGACCCGCAGCAGCGCCATCACGGGTTCGGTGGACGTGCGCACGTCGACCCCTTCGTCGGTGGTCCCGCGCCTCGCGCGGGGCGGCTGCGACGCTGCCTGCTCAACGTGCCTGATCCGCACGATGACACATCGCCGCGGCGTGCGCACCGTGTAGGGCGCGCCCGTCCGGGTATCGCCGATCACGGGGCCGTGCCGACCGCGGCCCGGGAAGGAGAACCACGATGGGTGCACTGGACGGCAAGCGCGTCGCGATCCTCGCGACCGACGGCGTCGAGGAGGTCGAGCTGACCGAGCCGCGCAAGGCGGTCGAGGACGCCGGCGCCACCACCGAGATCGTGTCGATCTCCGAGGGCGCCATCCAGTCGATGAACTCCGACATCTCGCCGAGCGCGACCTACCCGGTCGACAAGCTCGCCTCGCAGGTCTCGGCGTCGGACTACGACGCGCTGATCATGCCGGGCGGTACCGTCAACGCCGACCGGCTGCGCATGGACCAGGACGTCCTGACGTTCGTGAAGGACGTGTTCGCCGCCGGCAAGCCGGTGGGCGTGATCTGCCACGGGCCCTGGACCCTCGTCGAGGCGGACCTGGTCAAGAGCCGCACGCTGACCTCGTTCCCGAGCCTGCGGACCGACATCCGCAACGCGGGCGGGAACCCGGTGGACGAGGAGGTCGTGACCGACCAGGGCCTCGTCAGCAGCCGCAACCCCGGGGACCTCGAGGCCTTCTGCGCGAAGATCGTCGAGGAGTTCGCCGAGGGGGAGCACTCCGTCCACCCGGAGGGCGCCACCGCGTGACCCCGGCCCCGTGCCGGGCCATGATGCCTGCATGACGGAGTGCTCATGAGCAGGCCGACGTGACGGCGGGCGAGGAACGCGCGGGCGTCGCGCTCTCGAGCCTGGACTCCGCCCTCGTCGACGGGGAGCCCGCGACCAAGCGGGACCTGGTCGACTACCTCGACGCCGTCGCGGACCGGATGGTCCCCGTCCTGGCCGACCGGCCGCTCTCGGTGATCCGGGTGCGGCCGGGCCAGGAACCGTTCATGCAGAAGAACCTCCCCCGCTACACCCCCGACTGGGTGCGCAGCACGGTGATCCGCTCGCAGACCGGTCGCGAGGTCCGGTACGCGCTCTGCGACGACCGGCGCACCCTGCTGTGGCTGGCCAACCAGCGGGCCGTGGAGTACCACCCGGCCCTGTTCACGGTCGGGGCGGAGCAGGCCTCCCAGCTCGTGCTCGACCTCGACCCGCCCGAGGGTGCGGGCTTCCGGGCCGTCGTCGCGGTCGCCCACCTGGTGCGCGAGGCGCTCGCCGGCGCCGGGCTCGCCGGAGCGGTCAAGACGAGCGGCTCCAAGGGCGTCCACGTCGTCGTCCCGCTCGCCCCCGTCCCGTTCGACGACGCGGCGGCCGCCACCCGTGCCCTCGCCGCGCGGACCGAGAAGCTCGATCCCGCCCTCGCGACCACCGCCTTCCTCCGCGAGGAGCGCGAGGGCAAGGTCTTCGTCGACTCCACCCGCGCGGGCGGCGCGACCGTCGTCGCCGCCTACAGTCCGCGCATCCGCCCCGGCCTGCCGGTGTCGTTCCCCCTCGAGTGGGCGGAGCTGGACACCGTCTCCCCCACCGACTTCACCCTCCGCACCGCGCCCGACCTGCTGGCGGACCGGCCCTCCTGGACCGAGGCGTTGCCCGCGCCGCAGGAGCTGCCGGCCGACCTGGTGGAGGAGGGTCACGCGATCCCCGTCGCCCGGGTGCAGGCGATGCACGAGGGCAAGCGGCGCAAGCGGGCGGCCCGCGAGGGCTGACGCCGGGAACGGGAACGGGCCGGGCCGCGTCCCCCGACGCGCAGCCCCGGCCCCCGACCCCCGTCCGGCCCGTCAGCCCGTGACGGGCAGGTTCTTCTGCACGATCTCGGGCCGCGGCGCCTCGCCCGGCTCGGGCTGGTGCTTCCTGACCACGGGCTCGGCCGCCTTCTCCTTCTCGTGCTCCTGCTCCAGGGAACAGGTCGCCGAGCCGACGGTGATCCTCAACAGGTCGCCCTTCGGCGAGAGCGCGGTGAGCAGGTCGTCGACGGTCCGCAGCGGGGTCTGCGACAGGTCCGGCAGGGAGCCCCGGACCAGGCCGATCAGGTCGGGCGCCACCTCCTTCTCCTTGTCGTTCAGCTCCCGTCGCCGGTCCTGGCCGGGCAGCAGGGTCAGGGTGAAGCCGGTGACCGTGATCGAGTCGTCGTCGCGGTCCTGCTGGTTGAGCGTGATCTCCAGCAGCGGGGAGATCGGGAGCTTCTGGCCCTCCAGCGGCACGTTCACCGGGGTGCCGAGGACGGCCGCGTCGAGCAGGTCGACGCCGGCCGAGCCGCCGTCCGCACCGTCGCACCAGGTCCGCATCGTGTCGGCGCGCAGGATCCCGAGCAGGTCCACCTTCGCCACGGTGGCCTCGGCCCGGTGCCCCTCGGCCTCCGCCACCAGCGCGGACAGCCCGATCCCGGGCTTGCCGCGCAGCGGCAGGGCGGAGACGTCCGCGACGCTCTGCCGGTCGTGCTCGCCGTCCCGGGACTCGGCGTAGGGGCTCGGGCTGACCGACAGCAGGCCGTCCGTCTCGACGACGTACGCCGAGGAGGTCACGTCGGGCTCGGCGGAGGCAGCGGTGGAGCCCAGCAGCAGCATCGCCGCGGCGGTGGCGGCACCCACCGCGGCGGCGCCGGCGCCGGCGAACTTCGAGGTCTTCACGCGTCGGGTCCCTTCCTTGCCGGTCATGCTTCGTCGATCGTCACGAGCGTGCCGAGCGGCACCTCGGTGAGCTGGCGCAACGCGTCCGCGGGGACGCGGATGCAGCCGTCGCTGGTGGCGGTGCCGAACACGTCGTCCGTCGGCCAGGTGTGGATGGCGACGGTCCCCGGGCCGCCGCCGAAGGTGTCGTGCGTGGGGCTGTGCGTGCCCAGCGGCAGGATCACCGGCGAGTACTGCTGCTCGTCGTCGGTGAACGCGCCGAGCAGGAAGGTCCGGCCGGCCGGGGTCGGCGCGGAGGGCTTGCCGATGCCGACCGTCCACTCCGCGAGCTTCGCGCCGTCCTCGTACAGGGCCAGCGTCATAGAGCCCAGGTGCACGGCGACGCGGTACGGCGTGGTCTTCACGTCGAGGTCGGCCAGCGGCAGCCACCCCGTCGAGGAGCTGGGCCGCGAAGGCAGCAGGACCTGCGCCCACTCGCCCTGCCGGGCGATCACCGGCAGCCACGTGTCGCCGATCTGCGTCACCGGCATCCGGGCGATCGGGGTGCCGCCGGGGGCGTCGTGGACCAGCGTCTCGCGGACCGGGTGGGCGACCCGGCCGTCCGTGGTCTCCTGCGGCGCGGGGTCGGGCACCGTGCCCTGCAGGGTGGTGTAGGTGGTGCTCTCCTGCAGCGCGGCCGGGTCGACGGCCGCGGCGGACGGGGCCGGGCCCGCGCCACCGCCCTGCCGGGCCGCCGGCGACGGGGCGCCACCGACGAGCAGCCCGACCAGCACGATCGCCAGCACGGCGACCACGCCGACGCCGGCCCGGAGGACCAGCCCGGAGCGGGAGGGGCCACGGCGCTCGGCACGCCGGCGGGTCCGCGGGGGCAGGGTGTGGTTGGTCATCACGCGCCCCACGACCGGTTGCGGGCGGGGGCGGGGACCGGGGAGACGTCCGACGCGTTGTGCACGATCGGATGAACGACGGCTCCACGATCAGGTGACGACGCGTCCTACCCTGATCGCACTGCGTCCCGACGGACGGACTCGATCACGCGGCCGACGGTCGTGTCCCGCCGTTCGTCCGGCACCGGACGCGCCGAACGGTCCACCTGCCGTACCACTCACGGTTACGATCGCTCCGAGCGGGATGACGGAGCGTGACAGGAGACGGTGTGCTGCTGGCGGACGAGCGGGTGCGGATCGTGGAGTGCTGCCGGCGGATGGCCGCGGCGGGACTGACCGTGGGCACCTCGGGCAACGTGAGCGAGCGGCGGGGCGACCTGATCGCGATCACGCCGACCGGCGTGGACTACGGCGAGCTCACCCCGGCGGGCGTGTGCGTGGTCGACCTCGCGGGCCGTGCGGTGGAGCAGGGCCCGCTCCCCTCCTCCGAACTGCCCATGCACCTGGCGGTCTACGCCGGGACCCGGGCGCGGGCCGTCGTCCACACCCACCCGCTCTACGCGACGGCGCTGTCCACCCTGGTCGACGAGCTGCCCGGCATCCACTACCTGGTCATGCAGCTGGGCGGGCCGGTGCGCGTCGCCCCCTATGCGCGGTACGGGTCGGCCGAGCTGGCGGAGGCGAGCGTGCGGGCGATGACGGGGCGCGACGCGGTCCTGCTGCGCAACCACGGCGCCACGACCTGCGGCGACACGCTCGCGCGGGCCTACGACCGGGCCGTGACGCTGGAGTGGCTGTGCCGGCTCTACCACCAGGCGCGGCTGCTCGGGGAGCCCGCGCTGCTCCCCGACGACGAGCTCGCGGCCGTCGGCGAGCAGCTGTGGACCTACGGGCAACCGCCCCGGTGAGCGGCGATAGTCGCGCCGGCGACCGGTCAGGTGGTGCGGGCGCGGCGGGTCGCGAACCAGTAGTGCCCCGCGACGCTGACCGCGATCCAGAAGATCGGGCCGCCCGGCCAGAAGAAGGACACGGGGCCGGCCACCCAGCGCACCAGCACGATCGCGACCACGGCGAGCGCGATCCCGACGTGGATCAGCAGCCGGCGCCGGGCGTCCGGCGTCAGCTCACGGCGGCCCGGCGGGGCGGGCGGCGGGGCCGGCAGGTCCGCGGTCAGCGGCGCGAGGTCGGCCTCGACCTTCGCCGCGTAGGCGGCCTGCTGGCGCTCGTCGGCCTCCTCGAGGGTCAGCCGGCCCTCGGCGGCGGCCGCGCGGATCCGGTCGGCGACGGCCTCCCGGTCGGCGTCGGACAGCCGCAGGTCCGGGGCCCCGGTCCCGGTGTGCACGGTGTTCTCGCTCATGATGTCCCCCAGTGGTTCTCGTGGTGTGCCACCACGGTGCCGGGGGCCGGCTCGGCGCGCGTCGCACCGCGGGCGGGACCTGCGCTGCCCCGGCGGGCGGGCCGTGGGCCGCCGACGTACGCCCCGGGGAGTACGCCGCGGGTCCGCCGCGGACCGACGCGGCCGGGGCCGCCGCCGCTCTAGGGTTCGGGTGTGTCCTGGGTCGGCGGGCTGGTGCGGCGCTCGTGGCAGAGCGTGCCGCACACCGTGCTGACCCCGGCCGCCTGGCTGGTCGTGGGCGTGGTCGCCGCGCTCAACGCGTCCCGCTTCGTCCCGACCGCGCGCCCCGTCGACGCGCTCGGGATCGCCCTCCTCGTGCTCGGTCCGCTGCTGCTCGTGGTGCGCCGGGCCCATCCGCCCGCGGTGCTGATCGGCTGCGTGGCCGTGCTGCTGGTCTACCTCGGCCTCGGCTACCCGTTCGGTCCGGTCGTGGTGCCGTCGCTGGTCGCGCTGGCCGAGGCGATCCTGCGGGGCCACCGGCGGGTCGCCTACGTCACCACGGCCGTCGCCGTGCTCGCCGGGCTGGCGATCCAGGTCGCGTGGCGGGGCGGGCCCGCGGGACTCGAGGGCCGGGTCGGCTGGCTGGCGTGGCTGGCCGCGTACGTCGCCGGGTGCGAGCTGTGGCGCGCCCGCACCGAGCGTCGCGCGCAGGCCCGCGCCGCCCGTGAGGAGACGGCGCGCCGGCAGGCCGGCGAGGAGCGGCTGCGCATCGCCCGCGAGCTGCACGACGTGCTCGGCCACCACGTCTCCCTGATCAACGTGCAGGCCGGCGTGGCCCTCTACCTGCTCGACGAGGACCCCGAGCAGGCACGCCGTGCGCTGGCCACGATCAAGGACGCCAGCCGTGACCTGCTGCGCGAGATGCGCTCCACCCTCGGCGTCCTGCGCGGGATCGACGAGGAGCCGCCCCGCGCCCCGACCGCCGGGCTCGCCATGCTGGACCGGCTCGTCGCGGACAACGAGGCGGCGGGGCTGACCGTCGAGACCGCGGTGTCGGCGCCGGAGCTGCCCCCGAGCGTCGACCTCGCCGCCTACCGGATCGTGCAGGAGGCGCTCACCAACGTGCGCAAGCACGCCGGGGCCCGGCGCGCGTTCGTGCGGGTGACCGAGCGGGAGGGCGCGCTCCGGCTCGTCGTCGACGACGACGGCACGGGCCCGCCCGCGCGGCCCGGCGCGGGCGGGACGGGGCTGGTCGGGATGCGCGAGCGGGCGACCGCGCTGGGGGGCACGCTGGCCCACGGCCGGGCTCCCGGCGGCGGTTTCCGGGTGGAGGCCGTGCTGCCGCTGCCCGGCCGCCGCGGCGCGGCGGTGGGGCGCCGGGACGAGGAGGAAGCCGGATGATCGAGGAGACCGCGTGATCAGGGTCGTGCTGGCGGACGACCAGGCGCTGGTCCGGGCCGGGTTCCGGGCGCTGCTCGGCTCGGCGCCGGACCTCGAGGTCGTCGGCGAGGCCGAGGACGGGGACGCCGCGTTGCGGGTCTGCCGCGACACGTCCCCGGACGTCGTGCTCATGGACATCCGGATGCCGGGGCGGGACGGGCTGGCCGCGACCCGCGACATCGTGGCGGATCCGCGCCTGTCCGGCGTCCGGGTCGTCGTGCTGACGACCTTCGCCGAGGACGCCTACATCTTCGAGGCCCTGCGCTCCGGGGCCAGCGGGTTCCTGGTCAAGGACACCGAGCCGGCCGAGCTGCTGCACGCGGTGCGGGTGGTGCACGCGGGCGAGGCGTTGCTCTCCCCCGGCGTCACCCGCCGGCTGGTCGAGGAGTTCGCGGCGCGGTCCCGTCCCCCGGCGCCCGACCGCCGGCTCGACGCCCTCACCGGCCGCGAGCGCGAGGTGCTCGCGCTGGTCGCGGCCGGGCTGTCCAACGACGAGATCGCCGAGCGGCTGGTGGTCAGCCCGGCCACGGCGAAGACGCACGTCAGCCGGTCGATGGTGAAGCTGGGCGTGCGGGACCGTGCCCAGCTCGTCGTCCTCGGCTACGAGACCGGCCTGGTCCGGCCGGGTTGGCTCGCCTGAGGAGCTGGGCGAACTGCGCTCCCGCTCACCCCTGGTGAGCGAGACACACCGACCAGCCGCCGGGCGCCGAGGGCGTCGGCGAGCAGCACCGCGCCGGCGTCCCGTGATCCCCGCCGCACCCGCCCGGATCGGCTCGGTCGTGAGTGGCGTCCGCTCTCCCTGAGGGCGGTGGCGCTCACCGGCGGAGCGCGGTGAACGAGGCCAGGCCGTCGAGGAGGCGGTCGACGTCCGTGTCGTCGGTGTAGGGGGACAGCCCGATCCGCAGCGAGCCCGTGTCGCCCAGGCCGAGGCGCCGGCTGGCCTCGAGGGCGTAGAAGGAGCTCGCCGGAGCGTTGATCTTCCGCTCGGCGAGGTAGCGGTAGGCGTCGGCCGGGTTCCGGTCGGTGAACTCGACGAGCAGGGTCGGGGTCCGGTGCGCCGCCCGCGACCGCACGAGGACGCCGGGCAGCTCGGCGAGGGCCTGCTCGATCCGCACCCGCAGCGGCTCCTCGTGCGCCCGGATCGCCGCCATCGCCTCGAGCAGGGCGGTGCGGCGGTCGGCGGGCGAACCCGTCAGCCCGGCGAGGAAGTCGACGGCAGCGGTGGTGCCGGCCAGCAGCTCGTAGGGCAGCGTGCCCAGCTCGAACCGCTCCGGGACGACGTCCGTGGAGGGGGCGAGCTTCGCCGGGCGCAGCTCCTCCAGCAGCTCCGGCCGGGCGGCGAGCACCCCGCAGTGCGGGCCGAGGAACTTGTAGGGCGAGCAGGCGAAGAAGTCCGCGCCGAGCTCGGAGACGTCGACGGCCTCGTGCGCGGTGAGGTGCACGCCGTCGACCATCGTCAGCGCCCCGGCCTCGTGCGCCAGCGCGGTGATCTCGGCGACCGGCGGGATCGTGCCGACCAGGTTCGACGCCCCCGTCACGGCCACCAGGCGGGTGCGGCGCGACAGCACGGCCGCCACGTCGGCGGCGGTGAGCTCGGCGGTGTCCGGGTCGAAGTCGGCCCAGCGGACCGTCGCGCCCACCGCCTCCGCGGCGAGCACCCAGGGCCGGATGTTCGCGTCGTGGTCCAGCCGGGTCACGACGACCTCGTCCTCCGGCCCCCAGGTCGCGGACAGGGTGCGCGCGAGGTCGAAGGTCAGCTGGGTCATGCTGCGCCCGAACACGATCCCGCGCGGGTCGGCGTCGAGCAGGTCCCCCAGGGCGGCGCGCGCCCGCAGCACGATCCCGTCCGCGTGCCGCTCGGCCTTGGTGACGGTGCCGCGGTTGGCGACCGGACAGGTCAGCGCCTCGTAGACGCCCCGGGCCACCGGCTCGGGCGTCTGCGAGCCGCCGGGCCCGTCGAAGTGCGCCGCCCCCGCCTTGAGGGCGGGGAACTGGCTGCGGAGTGCGGCGACGTCGTAACGCCCGGGATTGCTCACGTCTCCCACCCTGGCACGGCTAGCGCAGGACGGTGCCCTTCGTCTCGGGCAGCGTCAGGATCGTCAGGAACGCGAGGACGGCGCCGGCGGCGACGTACCAGAAGAACGCCCCACCCAGCCACTGGATCATCAGCGGGGCGGTGCCGCCGAAGAGCGCGACCGTGAGGTTGTACCAGGCACCGATGCCCAGGCCGCGCACCTCGGTCGGGAACAGCTCGCTCATGATCGCCGGCGCGATCGAGGTCATCATCGTGTACAGCCCGAGGCCCACGCAGAACACCACGAGCAGCCCGACGATCCCGGGCCGGACCAGGGCGGACAGCGGCACGATCAGGATCGCGGTCGCCGCGGACCAGAAGAGCAGCTGCGGCTTGCGCCCGAACCGGTCCGACAGCGCGCCCATCGGGTACTGCAGCAGGACGAACAGCGCCGTCGCGATCGCCAGGGCGAGGAAGACGTCGAACGGGTCGGCCCCGCGGGACTTCGTGGCGTACGGGGTCAGGGCGGAGAAGAAGGTGTAGTAGCAGAGCGTCGAGAGCAGGGTGAAGCCGACGAGCTGGCCGACGGCCTTCGGGTGCTCGCGCAGCGTGAGCAGCAGCGGGTTGCGGATCGTCTGCGCCTTGTCCTTGTTGGTCTCGTACTGCTCGGTCTCCGGCATCGCCCGGCGCAGCCAGAGCCCGAGGAGCCCGAGCAGGCCGCCGACGACGAACGGGATCCGCCAACCCCAGGAGGAGACCTGGTCCTCCGACAGCGAGCCGGAGAGGATCACGCCGAGCACGCTCGCGATCAGCACGGCCCCGCCGGTCGAGATGTAGAAGAACGACGAGTAGCGGCCGCGGTGCGGCGGCGGGGCGACCTCGCCCAGGTAGGCCGACGCGTTGGACACCTCGCCGCCCAGCGACATGCCCTGGGCGATGCGGGCGAGCAGCAGCAGGACCGGGGCGAGCCAGCCCACCATCGCGAAGGTCGGGAGGATCGCGATCACCAGCGAGCCGCCCGCCATGAGCAGGATGGTCAGCATAATCGCGGTGCGCCGGCCGCGGACGTCGGCGAAGCGGCCGAGCAGGAAGCCGCCCAGCGGCCGGAAGAAGAAGGCCAGGGCGTAGGTGGCCAGCGTGCTGATCAGGGCCAGCGCCTCGTTGCCGGGCGGGAAGATCTGGGTCGCGAAGTAGATCGAGAACGTCGCGTAGATGGTCCAGTCGTACCACTCGATCGCGTTGCCGATGGAGGCCGCCACGAGTGTTCTGACCGGCAGTCTGTGCCGGGTTCCGGTGCTGGTCTGCTGGCCGGTCTCGGTCATCGGTACTCCTGGGTATCCGCCGCGTGATCAGTGCAGCCGGGCACGATGTGCGCGAAAGGGTACGTCGACCGGGTGACCCCTGCAGGGTCTGGCGCCACGCTCGGGAACCGGCGAGGGCGGGCGGCGGTGTACCGCCCGTGAGCACCTCCGGTGCGCGGGCTGTCAGCGGTCACCCGAGGGTGGCGATCGGACCGCCCGGGCGGGCGCGGGATGGCAGGCTCGGTGCGTGACGCCCCGTTCGCGCCAGCTGCTCGAGACCGTGCTCGACGACGGCACCTTCCGCTCCTGGGACACCACCCCCGCCCCGGTGCCCGAGGTCGCCGACACCCCGGACTACCGGGCGGAGCTCGCCGCGGCGCGCGAGCGCGGCGGCGTCGACGAGGCCGTGGTCACCGGCGAGGGCCGGATCGCGGGCCGCCGGGTCGCGGTGGTGTGCAGCGAGTTCGCGTTCCTCGCCGGCTCGATCGGGGTGGCCACGGCCGAGCGGCTGATCCGGGCGATCGAGCGGGCGACGGACGAGCGCCTGCCGCTGCTGGCCGCGACGGCCTCGGGCGGGACCCGGATGCAGGAGGGCGCGATCGCCTTCCTGCGCATGGCGGCGATCTCCGCGGCGGTCACCGCGCACAAGGCCGCGGGCCTGCCGTACCTCGTCTACCTGCGGCACCCGACGACGGGCGGGGTGTTCGCGTCGTGGGGCTCGCTCGGCAACGTGACCGTGGCCGAGCCCGGCGCGCTCGTCGGGTTCCTGGGGCCGAAGGTGTACTCGGCGCTGTACGGCGACGA
Source organism: Pseudonocardia lutea (assembly GCF_042658055.1). NCBI lineage: Bacteria > Bacillati > Actinomycetota > Actinomycetes > Pseudonocardiales > Pseudonocardiaceae > Pseudonocardia > Pseudonocardia lutea. Next base: position 38,828 of record NZ_JBHSQK010000005.1, on the reverse strand, counting down.
GTTCCCCGCGGGCGTGCAGAAGGCCGAGAACCTGCACCGGCACGGGATCGTCGACGCGGTGCTGCCGCCGGAGCGGCTCGCCGGGGTCGCGGCGCGGGTGCTCGCGATGCTCGACCCCGTCGACCCGATGCGGCTGCCGCCCGCGGCGCGGTCGCGCGCGGAGCCGTCGGGCCCCGAGGAGGACGCCTGGGCCTCCATCCGGCGGTCCCGGAGACCGGAGCGGCCGGGGGTCCGCGACGTGCTGCGGCTGGCGGCCACGGACGTCGTCCCGCTGGCGGGGACCGGCGAGGGCGAGGCCGGGCGCGGCCTGCTGCTCGCGCTGGTGCGGTTCGGCAGCGTGGCGTGCGTGCTGCTGGGACAGGACCGGCGGGCGCAGGCGGCGGAACCGCTCGGGCCGGGTGCGCTGCGGACCGCCCGGCGCGGCATGCGCCTGGCGGCCGAGCTGGGGCTGCCCGTGGTCTCGGTGATCGACACGACCGGGGCCGCGCTGTCGGTGGAGGCCGAGGAGGGCGGGCTCGCCGGCGAGATCGCGCGGTGCCTCGGCGAGCTGACCGAGCTGCCCGTGCCGACGGTCTCGGTGCTGCTGGGGCAGGGCACGGGCGGAGCCGCGCTCGCCCTGCTGCCGACGGACCGGGTGATCGCCGCGCGGCACGGCTGGCTCACCCCGCTGCCGCCGGAGGGCGCGAGCACGATCGTGCACGGCACCCCGGAGAAGGCGGCGGAGGTGGCGGCCCGGCAGCACGTCCGCGCCGTGGACCTGCTGCGGGCCGGCGCGGTCGACACGATCGTCGACGAGCGGCCCGACGCCGCGGACGAGCCCGACGCCTTCGCCCGCCGGGTCGCCGACGCGGTCGAGTCCGAGCTGCGCGCCCTCCTCCCCCTCTCCCCCGTCGACCGCCTGGTGCGCCGGCGCCGCCGCTACCGCACGCTCGGCCTCCGCTGATCCCGCCGACCGGTCGGGCCTCGTCCGCGCGAGGTCGATCGCCGAATGCGGCACATTTCGGCCGTGGGTGGCCGGGAAGGGCCACTGGGAGCGATCATGGTTGGGCGCGCCACCCCTGCCGCGCGCGGGTGCTGGTGACGCCCCTCCCGAGCGGGTGATTCGGATCCGGACGACAGGTACGGAATGGGGACGTCCCGTTCTCTGGGCCGTTCGGGTGGTTCGCGTCCCGCAATCGAATCGCAATCACCCTCCGCTCCGGATCTTCACCGACGGTGGGCATGATGATCGTGGGGTAGGTGTGACGCGAGGGGGAAGCGTGAAATCCGTGCAGTGGCGGGCCGTGCGGCGGATCCTGGTCGGGGCGGTCGCAGTCGGGGTCTCCGCCGGGCTCGTGGCCGCCTGTGCCAGCGCGAACGCCGACCCGCGGAGCAGCCACGTCGCGGATCCGGCCCAGGCCCCGGCGACGATCGTCCCGCGGCTCGACCTGCAGCCCGCCGCCGGCACCGCGGACGTCCACCCCCTCGGCGCCGCCCGCGCGTCCGCCACCGCCGGCACCCTGCGGGACGTCGCGCTCACCGACTCGGACGGCGAGGCCCTGCCCGGCACCTACTCCGGCGACCGGGCGCAGTGGACCGCCACCGCCCCGCTCGCCTACCGCGAGACCTACACCTGGAGCGGCTCCATGGTCGCCCCGGACGGCACCGTCACGCCGCTCGCCGGCTCCTTCGCCACCGTCGCGCCGAAGCGGCTGGTCAAGGCCTCGACCAACATCGGCGAGGGCGCCACGGTCGGCATCGCGGCGCCGATCGAGATCCGGTTCGACCGCGACCTGTCCGACGACGCGAAGGCCGAGGTCGAGCGCGGGCTGCAGGTCACGACGTCGACCCCGGTCGAGGGCGCCTGGGCCTGGCTGCCGGACGACGCCATGGGCTCGCGCGTGCACTGGCGGCCCAAGGAGTACTGGCCGGTCGGCACCCAGGTGGCGGTGAACGCGCCGCTGTACGGCAAGGACCTGGGCAGCGCCGGCTACGGCTCCGCCGACCTCACGACCCACTTCACCATCGGCCGCAGCCAGATCGTCAAGGCGGACGAGGACAGCCACCGCATCCTCGTCGTCCGGGACGGACAGCAGATCATGGACCTGCCCGCCAGCTACGGCCTGGAGACCGACCCGCGCCGGGTCACCCGCAGCGGGATCCACATCGTGATGGCGAAGTCCGAGAAGGTCCTCATGTCCAACCCGGACTACGGCTACGTGAACATGCCGGAGTACTGGGCGGTGCGGATCTCCAACAACGGTGAGTTCATCCACGCCAACCCGGCCTCGCAGTCCGCGCAGGGCCGCCGGAACATCTCGCACGGCTGCATCAACCTGTCGATCAAGAACGCCAAGGCCTACTTCGACACGGCCCTGTACGGCGACCCCGTCGAGGTGACCGGCAGCAGCGTCCCGCTGTCGGCCCGGGACGGCGACGTCTACGACTGGGCCGTGCCCTGGGACGAGTGGAAGGCGATGAGCAAGCTCACCGCCTGAGTTCTGCACGAACGGCGCTCTCGCTCACCGGGTCCGAGCGAGAGCGCCGTGCGCTCACCGGATGCGACTCACTGGATGCGGCGCTCCACCCCGGCCCACGCCTTCTCGCGCAGGACGAACTTCTGGATCTTGCCGGTCGAGGTCTTGGGCAGCTCGCCGAAGGTCACGGACTTGGGCGCCTTGAACCGCGCCAGCCGCCCGCGCACGTGCTCGACGATCTCCTGCTCGGTGGCCGAGGCGCCCTCCTGCAGCGTCACGTACGCCGCCGGGACCTCGCCCCACCGCTCGTCCGGCACCGCGATCACCGCCACCTCGAGCACCGCCGGATGGTCCATGATGGCCTGCTCGACCTCGACCGACGCGATGTTCTCCCCGCCCGAGATGATCACGTCCTTCGAGCGGTCCCGCAGCTCCACGTAGCCGTCGGGATGCACGACGCCGATGTCCCCGGTCCGGAACCAGCCGTCCGGCGCGGCCGCGGCCGTCGCCTCCGGGTCGTCGAGGTAGCCGAGCATCAGGTTGTTGCCGCGCAACGCGATCTGCCCGGTGGTCGTGCCGTCCGCCGGGACGTCGGCCCCGTCCTCGCCGATCACCCGGACCGCGCACGAGATCATGTTCCCGACGCCCTGGCGCGCCTTCAGCCGGGCCTGCGCCTCGGTGTCGAGGGAGTCCCACTCCGGGCGCCAGTCGCACAGCATCGCCGGCCCGTAGGTCTCGGTCAGCCCGTAGAGGTGCGTGACGTCGAAGCCCAGCTCGCCCATCCGCCGCAGGATCGCCGGCGACGGCGGCGCCCCGCCCGTTGCGATCCGCACGGTGTGGCCCTCCGGCAGCGGCGCCGCGTCCTTCGCGTACGCGATCATCGACAGCACCGTCGGCGCCCCGTTGAGGTGCGTCACGCCCTCCTCGCGGATCAGCCGCCACACCTCCGCCGGGTCCACCTTCGGCAGGCACACGTGCGTGGCCGCCGCCGCGGTCACCGCCCACGGGAAGCACCAGCCGTTGCAGTGGAACATCGGCAGCGTCCACAGGTGCACCGCCGACGGCGACAACCCGGTGTGCCCCACCATCGCCACGGCCTGCAGGTAGGCACCCCGGTGGTGGTACATGACGCCCTTGGGCCGCCCCGTCGTCCCCGACGTGTAGTTGATCGACAACAGCGCCCGCTCGTCCGCGGGCGTGCGGTGCAGCGGCTCGGCCCCGGCGAGCAGGGCCTCGTACTCCTCCCCCGCCCGGATCCGCCGCGGCGGGGCGTCGAGTGCGGCGAACACGTCGTCGACCAGGGCGTCGAAGGAGGGATCGTGGATCAGCACGGCGGACTTCGAGTGCTGCAGGATGTAGGCCACCTCGCCGGCCGACAGCCGGGTGTTCACCGCGACCAGCGGCACCCCCGCCCACGGCACCCCGAAGTTCGCCTCCAGCAGCACGTGCGTGTTCGGCGCCAGCACCGCCACCGGCCGGCCGTCGCTCAGCGGCGCCAGCCCACCCGCCAGCCGGGTGCACCGTTCGTGCAGCTCCGCGTACGTCCAGCGGCGGTCGCCGTCGACGACCCCGATCCGGTCGCCGTGCGCCGCGGCGGCGCGGTCCAGGTACGCGGTGGGGGTCAACGGCTCGAACGACAGGGCGTCCAGGAGGGCCGGATCGGGTGCGGGGGTGTCGGCGGCGTCGCTCACGGTGGTGAGCCTCACCCGCCGCGGTGTCCGTGCGCAACGGGAAGTCGCACATACCGGGACCCGTCACGAGGGCGCGAGCGGGCGGACCTCCCGGCGCCGCTGCGCCACCAGCTCCGTGACCCCGGACAGGAACCGGGCGACGGCGGCCAGCTCGGCCTCCGAGTAGCCCGCCAGCATCGCGTCCATGCCCGCCCCGAGCGGCCCGAAGAAGGCCTGGCCGATCCCGGCCGCGGCGGCGCCGTAGCGCAGCACCACCCGGCGGCGGTCCCGCTCGTCCCGGTCCCGGCGGACGTAGTCGTGCCGCTCCAGCCGGTCGACCAGCGCCGTCGTCGCCCCGGAGGACAGTCCGAGGTGGGCGCCGAGCCGGCCCGCGGTGAGCGGCTCCCCGACCCGGTCGGCGTTGAGCACGGCGATCAGCGCGTGCAGGTCGGTGGTGTGCAGCCCGTGCTGCTCGGAGAAGGCCTGGGCGAGCCGCGCGGACTCGGTGGCGTAGGCCTGGAGCAGCCGGACCAGCTCGTCCCGCCGTGCCCCGTCCGTCATGATCGCCAGGTTACCGACCGGTCCACCGCGGCTCGCGCTTCTCCAGGAAGGCGGCCACGCCCTCCTGCCGGTCGGCCGAGGCGAGCACCGCCTCCGTCGCCTCGCGGGTGGCCGCCCAGCCGCGCTCGTCGGGTTCGCCGGCGACGGTCTCGACCGCCCGCAGCGTGGCCCGCACCGCGACCGGGGCGTTGGCGCACACCTGCTCGGCGAGGGCGAGGGCGGCGGCCTCGGCGCCCCCGTCGTCGACGACGTCGGCGACCAGGCCCAGCGCGTACGCCCGGTCCGCGCCGAGCGGCTGCCCGGTGAGCAGCATCTGCTTGGCGACGTTGAGCGGCAGCGGGCGCGGCGCCCGGAACAGCGCCCCGCAGTTGGCGACCAGCCCGCGGGCCACCTCGGGCAGCCCGAACCGTGCCGACCGGCCCGCCACCACCAGGTCGCAGGCCAGCACGATCTCGAACCCGCCGCCGTAGGCGACGCCCTCGACCGCCGCGACGAGCGGCGTGGACCGCTCGCGCTTCACGACGCCGTAGTTGCCGCCCCGCGCGGTCGGTTCGCCCGCCCCGCCCGCGAGGTCCGTGCCCGCGCAGAAGACCGTCGGGCCGCCGGTGAGCACGCCGCACCACAGGTCCGGATCGTCCTCGAGCTCGTCGAGCGCGGCGTCGAGCGCGGCGGTCATGGCCGCGTCGACGGCGTTGCGCTTGGCCGCCCGCTCCATCCGGATCAGCAGGACCCGCCCGCGCCGCTCGGTCGAGACCCGGTGCTCCGTCGCAGTAGAGGTGCTCACGCCCGGAGCCTAGGGTCCGGAGGGTGACGGACACGAGATCACGTTTCGCCCTGCCCGCCGTCGGCCTGTGGACCGGCGCGCTCGACGTCGTCCCCGCGGCGCGGGCCCGGGAGCTGGCGGCCGAGCTGGAGTCCCTGGGCTACGGCGCCCTCTGGATCCCCGAGGTGGCCGGCCGGGACCCCTTCGTCCACCTGTCGATGCTGCTGTCGGCGACCGAGCGGCTGATCGGCGCGACCGGCATCGCGAACATCTGGGCGCGCGACGCGGTGGCCACCTCGTGCGCGACGAAGGCGCTCACCGAGGCCCATCCGGAACGGGTCCTGATCGGGCTCGGCGTGAGCCACCAGAACCTGGTCAGCGGGCTGCGCGGGCACCAGTACGACAAGCCGCTCACCGCGATGCGCGAGTACCTCGACGGCATCGACAAGGCCCCGTACACGGCGCAGCGGCCGACGACCCCGGTCCGGTACGTCCTCGCCGCGCTGCGGCCGCGGATGCTGGAGCTCTCCGGCGAGCGGACCGACGGGGCGCACCCCTACTTCGTCACGCCCGAACACACCGCCCGGGCCCGCGAGACCCTCGGCACGGGACCACTGCTCTGCCCCGAACAGGCCGTCCTGCTGGAGACCGACCCGGTCAGGGCCCGCGAGATCGGCCGCCGCTACACCGCGACCTACCTGGCCCAGCCCAACTACGTGAACAACATCAAGACCCTCGGGTTCGACGAGTCCGACCTCGCCGACGGCGGGTCCGACGCCTTCGTCGACGCCCTGGTCGCCTGGGGCGACGTCGACACCGTGGTGCGCCGGGTGCAGGCCCACCTCGACGCGGGCGCCGACCACGTCGCCGTGCAGGCCCTGCCCGTGGAGAAGCGCGGCGTGCCGGAGGACCAGTGGCGCGAGCTGGCGGAGCCCCTCACCGCCCTGCGCACGAGCTGACGGGCGCTCGGCCGGCCCGGGACACGCGCCGTGGGCCGGCGCGGGCGTTCGTGATCGTCCGACGGGGACCGGGACGGTCGAGATCCGACCGTCCCGGTCCAGAAGTGGTGATCATGACCGGGGACCGGTGAATCCGCCGTGATCGCCGCCACGGACCTGTCCCGGCCGCCGGTGGCCGGGAAGTGGCCGGGACGGCGATCGTCGCGGACCCGGTCCACCCTCTCGCTCGGCATGATCATCATTTCTGGACGAGGAAGGTCGGCGATCGACCGTTCCGGTCCTGAAGTGATGATCATGGCGACCTGAGGGCAGGGACTGGGGCCCCGTGGCTGGGAGCGGGCTGAGACCGTCGGCCGATCTCCCGGCCGCCGCGCTCGTAGTCTGGGAGCGTGGCCCGCACGACCGCGCTCCCCCTCCGCACCGGGGTGCTGACCGCCCTCGCCCTCGCCGCCACCGGCGGCCTCGCCGCGGCCGGCGCGGCCGCGTGGGGCATCCCGCGCGCCATGGGCGCCTCGCCCGAGGAGCTGCGCCGGGCCGCCGACGGGTCGCCGCACGCCCGCGAGGGCCGCTTCCGCAACACCGAGCCGGGCACCGCGCTGCCGTCCGGCACCGTGCCGGCCGCGCTGCGCGCCGTCGTCGCGAGGCGGGCCGGGCGCCCGAGCCGGCCCGTCCCGCTCGCCGCCCCGGCGGAGGGACCCGGCCCCGCGGGGACGGCCGGGGCCGCGGACCTGGCCGTGACCTGGTTCGGGCACTCCAGCGTCCTGCTCGAGATCGACGGGCGACGGGTGCTGGCCGACCCGGTGTGGGGCGAGCGCGTCTCGCCCTCCCGGCTGGTGGGGCCGAAGCGGCTGCACCCTGCACCCGTCCCGCTCACGGCACTCCCGCCCGTGGACGCGGTGCTGATCTCGCACGACCACTACGACCACCTCGACCTGCCCACCGTCCGGGCGCTGGTCGCGGACCCGCGGCACCGCTCCGCCCCGTTCGTGGTGCCCCTCGGCATCGGCGCGCACCTGCGGGCATGGGGTGTGCCCGAGAGCCGGATCGTCGAGCTGGACTGGGACGGCACGGTCGAGGTGGCCGGGCTGACCCTCACCTGCGCCGAGGCGCGGCACTTCTCGGGTCGCGGGCTGCAGCGCGACACCACCCTCTGGTCCTCGTGGGCCGTCGCCGGACCGCGGCACCGGGCCTACTTCGGCGGCGACACCGGCTACACGGCCGCCTTCGCCCGGGCGGGCGAGCGCTGGGGGCCGTTCGCTCTCACGATGCTGCCGATCGGCGCCTACGCGGACCTGTGGCCGGACATCCACATGAATCCGGAGGAATGCGTGGCCGCCCACCGCGATCTCCGGGGCGGCGTACTGCTCCCCGTGCACTGGGCGACCTTCAATCTCGGCTTCCATCCCTGGTCGGAGCCCGTGACCCGGTTGCGAGCCGCCGCCGAAACGGCCGGAATCCCGCTGGCCCTGCCCGTTCCCGGCCGGCGAATCGACCTGACCGGCCCGCCGCCGACCGCGGACTGGTGGACGCCCGTGGCCTGAACGGCGCCATTCGGGCCGTTCCGCGGCGGCCGCCCCGGTTCCGCGGCCGGGCGCTTCGCCGCTATCCGGCGCATTCCTCCGAAGGAGTGATGCGTGCGCCGCGGACCCGCGGAACAGGGGACCCGAATCGACTTTCCGCGGCGCCTTCCTTTATCGTCTGTACCGAACGCATTCTCCTGTTCCGCACGCCGATCCAGCCCGCTCCCGGAAAGCACCCGGCCACCCGCCGGGGGATGCTTCCTGCCCGCGTGGAGCCCGGTGAGGGGCAGGAGCTCGGAGAGCAGAGGGGCTGAGGGGCCGTGGCGAAGCAGACCACGATCACGCTGATCGACGACCTGGACGGCAGCGAGGCGGAGGAGCAGGTGGAGTTCTCCGTCGACGGGAAGTCCTACGAGATCGACCTGTCGGCCAAGAATTCCGAGAAGCTGCGCGAGGCGCTGGCGCCCTACATTGCGGCGGCCCGCCGGGCCTCCGGGCGGCGCGCCTCCGGCGGCTCGTCCGCGCCGGCCTCGCGGCCCGTTTCCGACCGCCAGCAGAACCAGGCGATTCGGGAATGGGCGGCGGCCCAGGGGATGAAGATCTCGGAGCGCGGGCGCATCCCGTCGAATGTTCTCGAGGCGTACCACGCGGCACACTGACCTCGCCCCGGAACACGCGTCACGGTTCGGCGACAAGGGGTCGCCATTCGTCACCGAACCGTGACGGCGCCGCCATTTCCCGCGCACCAGGACCCGTTACGGCGCGCTCGGCACCGACTTCCGCTCCGCTTCCCGCCGGCATCCCACGCCGCCGATCGGCCCACCCCACTCCTCATGGTGATCCCGCCACGTTCCGTCCACCGGTAGACTCGCCCGACCCGCCCCGGTACCCCGATCCGGTGAGCGGCCCCCGAGGAGAGGCACGAGACGTGAACGCGAAGGTCACCGATGGCTACGGAACGTGTCCCGTCTGCGCGCGGCTGAAGCACGTCACCCCCGAGTCCACCCTGCGCCTGCACAACCGGTTCTCCGCGCGCGGCACCGTCGTGTCCGCGCAGCGCTGCGCCGGCTCCGGCGCACCCTCCGTCGAGAGCGGGGCGCGGCCCGCCGCCTCCGCGTAGCCGCGGCCGGCTCCCGCGCCGGGCGGCACCCGCGCTCCCCGCCGTTCCCCGCCGCCCGTCCGCGACGTCCGCAAGGTCCGCGACGTCCGCCTCATCTGCGTCCGCCCCCGTCGATCGTCTGCCAGGATCGGGACTTCCGACCGCCGGACGTCGACCGAGGAAGAGGACGGACATGTATCCGGGCACGCACGCCATCACGACCCCCGACAAGCCCGCGGTGGTGATGGCGGGCAGCGGCGAGACGCTGACCTTCCGCCGGCTCGAGGAGGGTTCCGCCCGCCTGGCCCGGTTCCTGCACGAGGCGGGGCTGCGGCGCGGCGACGTGATCGCCGTCGTCACCGAGAACACGCCGCGGGTCTTCGAGATCTACTGGGCGGCCCGCCGCTCCGGCCTCTACATCACGATGGTCAACCACCATCTCTCCGCGCCGGAGGCGGCCTACATCGTCACGGACTGCGGGGCCAAGGCCCTGATCGTGTCCGCGGGGGTGGCCGGGCTGGCCGCGGCCGTGGGCGACCACGTCTCGGTCGGCACGCGGCTCGCCTTCGGCGGGCCGATCCCCGGTTCGGACGCCTACACCGACTACGACGAGGCGCTCGCGGGCGTGTCCGCCGAGCCGCTGCCCGCGCAGCCGCGCGGCGCGGACATGCTCTACTCCTCCGGCACCACCGGCCGGCCGAAGGGCATCAAGCCGACGCTGCCGGACTCCGCGGTCGACGAGCCGGGCGACACCTACATCGACCTGTTCGGCCCGATGTACGGCTTCGACACCGAAACCGTCTACCTCTCCCCCGCGCCGCTGTACCACGCGGCCCCGCTGCGCTTCTGCGCCACGGTCCAGGCGATCGGCGGCACGGTCGTCGTCATGGAGCGGTTCGACCCCGAGGCGGCGCTGGCCGCGATCGAGCGCTTCCGGGTCACCCACAGCCAGTGGGTGCCGACGATGTTCGTGCGCCTGCTCAAGCTGCCCGAGGAGGTCCGCCGCAGGTACGACCACTCGTCCCTGCGGGTGGCGATCCACGCGGCCGCGCCGTGCCCGCCCGAGGTCAAGCAGGCGATGATCGACTGGTGGGGCCCCGTGCTCTACGAGTACTACGCCGCCACCGAGGCCAACGGCATCACGTTCGTCGACTCCCACGAGTGGCTGGAGCGGCCGGGCACCGTCGGCCGGGCCGGTCTGGGCGTGGTGCGGATCTGCGACGACGACGGCAAGGTCCTCGCCCCCTACGAGGTCGGCACCATCTACTTCGAGCGGGACGAGCGGCCCTTCGAGTACCACAACGACCCGGAGAAGACGGCCGGTGCCACCCACCCCGACCACCCTTCCTGGACCACCACCGGCGACCTGGGCTACCTCGACGAGGACGGCTACCTCTTCCTCACCGACCGCAAGGCGTTCATGATCATCTCGGGCGGGGTGAACATCTACCCGCGCGAGGTCGAGGACGTGCTGGTCACCCACCCCGCGGTGCTCGACGCGGCGGTGATCGGCGTGCCGGACCCGGAGATGGGCGAGTCCGTCAAGGCGATCGTGCAGCCCGCACCGGGCGTGCACGCCGGTCCCGAGCTGGAGCGCGAGCTGATCGCCTTCGTGCGCGAGCGCATCGCGCACTACAAGGCGCCGCGCAGCGTCGACTTCACCGACTTCCTGCCCCGCACCCCGACGGGCAAGCTGGTCAAGCAGGAGCTGCGGAACCGCTACGCGCACTGACGGGCACCGACGAGCGCTGACGGGCACTGACGGGCACCGACGGGCACCGACGAGCACCGGCGGGCACCGGCGCGGAGGGGTCGGGGGCGCGGGCCCGGTCCCTCCGCGTCGCTGACCTCATCGGTCCGGCTCCGGCCCGATCGGACCTTGCCGAACGTTCGCTCAATTGGGCAGGCTGTGCGCCATGACGACGCAGTCAGGCGCCATCGTCGGCCGTGGCATGAGCTTCAGCGACATCGTCGCGCGCTGGGCGCGCGTGACCCCCGAGACCCTGCTGTTCGTCGACGCCGGGGCCGGCGTCCGACGGACCTACGCCGAATCCGACGCCCGGATCACCCGGCTCGCGAACGCCCTCACCGCCGGCGGGGTGATCCCCGGCGACCGCGTCGCGGTCCTGGGGCTGAACAGCGCCGACCTGCTCGAGGCCTACATTGCGCCGGTCCGGGCGGGCGCGATCTGCGTGCCGATCAACTTCCGGCTCGTCGCCGACGAGGTCGCCTACGCCCTCACGGACTCCGGCGCCGTGTCCGTGATCGTCGACGCGGGCCTGGCCCCCACGCTGGAGAAGGCGCTGGAGAAGGCGCCGGGCGTCCGGCAGGTGGTCACGATCGGCGGCGACCTGGAGGAGGTGCTCGCCGCGGCGTCGCCGGACTACGTCGAGCTGCCGAACTCGGACGACGACACCGCGTTCATCATGTACACGTCCGGCACCACCGGGCGGCCCAAGGGCGCGATGCTCAGCCACCGCAACCTCTACCTGCACTCCTACTCGAACATCGCCACGCTGGGCGGCACGGGCGGGCACGGCGTGTCGATGTCCGCCGCGCCCCTGTTCCACATCGCCGGGGTCGCGGGGGCGCACATCGCGATCACGGCGGGCGGCACGGTCGTCATCCCGCGGTCCGGGAACTTCGACCCGGTCGAGACCCTGGACATCCTGGAGCGCGAGAAGGTCACCTCGTGCTTCTGCGTCCCGGCCCAGTGGGCCGCGATCTGCGCGGTGCCGGGGATCGCCGACCGCGACCTCTCGGCGCTGACCCGGATCTCCTGGGGCGCGGCGCCCGCGTCCACCACCCTGCTGCAGACGATGATCGACACCTTCCCGCAGGCCCAGGTCACCACCTCCTTCGGGCAGACCGAGTGCAGCCCGGTCACCACCCTGCTGCGCGGCGAGGACTCGATCCGCAAGATCGGCTCCGTCGGCACCCCGATGGCCAACGTCGAGGTCCGGGTCGTCGACGACGAGATGAACGACGTCGCGCCGGGCGAGATCGGCGAGATCGTCTACCGCGGCCCGCTGATCATGAGCGGCTACTGGAACAAGCCCGAGGAGACCGCCGAGGCCTTCCGCGGCGGCTGGTTCCACTCCGGCGACCTCGTCCGGCAGGACGAGGACGGCTACTTCTACGTGGTCGACCGCAAGAAGGACATGATCATCTCGGGTGGCGAGAACATCTACTGCGCCGAGGTGGAGAACGTCCTGGCGGCGCACCCGGGCATCGGCGACGTCGCGCTGATCGGTGTGCCGGACACCAAGTGGGGCGAGACGCCGCTGGCCGTGGTGGTGCCCGCCGACCCCGCGAACCCGCCGACCACGGAGTCCATCGAGGCCTACTGCAAGGAGCACCTCGCCGGGTACAAGCGGCCGCGCCGGGTCGCGATCGTCGACGCCCTGCCCCGCAACCCCTCGGGCAAGGTCCTCAAGACCGCGCTGCGCGAGCAGAACCAGGCCGGCTCGCTGGTGTCCCAGCCCGCCGTCTGAGACCCGTGCCGGCGATCGCNGCTTCCCCCGGTCACGACCTAGGTTGCCGGGGTGCCCGATCTCGATCCCGAGGAGTTCCGCAGGCTCGGCCACGCGCTGGTCGACTGGGTGGCCGCACATCGCGCCGGGCTGGCGGAGCTGCCCGTCCGGCCCGCGGTGCGGCCCGGCGAGATCCGCGCGGCCCTGCCCGCGGACCTGCCCGACGAGCCCGCCGACGACCTCGGCGCCGCCCTGACCGGCCTGCTCGACGCCGTCGTGGTGCCCGGGTCGCTGCACTGGCAGCACCCGGGGTTCTACGGCTACTTCCCCGCCCAGGCCTCGCTGCTGTCGCTGCTCGGCGACCTCGCCTCCGGGGGCCTCGGCGCCCAGGGGATGCTCTGGTCCACCTCGCCCGCGGGCACCGAGGTCGAGCAGGTCCTCGTCGACGGCTTCGCCCGCGCGCTCGGCCTGGGCGAGGCGTTCACGTTCGCGGGCGGGGGCGGCGGGTCGCTGCAGGACTCGGCCTCGTCGGCGGCGCTGGTGGCGCTGCTCGCCGCGCTGCACCGGGCGTCGCTGGACTGGCGGGAGACGGGCGTCGACGGCACCGAACGGGTCTACGTCACCGCCGAGACGCACTCGTCGCTGGCCAAGGCGGTCCGGGTCGCCGGGCTCGGCGCCCGGGCCCTGCGCACCGTGCCCTTCTCCCCCGGCACGCGGGCGATGTCCGCCGACGCGCTGGCCGTGATGCTCGCCGAGGACCGGGCGGCCGGGCTGCGGCCGGTGCTCGTGTGCCCGACGGTCGGGACCACCGGCACCGGCGCGATCGACCCCGTGCGCAAGGTCTGCGAGGTGGCGGGCGGCGCGTGGGTGCACGTCGACGCGGCGTGGGCGGGCGTGGCCGCGCTCTGCCCGGAGTTCCGGCACGTGCTCGACGGCGCCGAGCTCGCCGACTCGGTCTGCACGGACGCGCACAAGTGGCTGGCCACGGCGTTCGACGCGTCGTTCCTCTGGGTCCGGGACGGCACCGCGCTGCCCGCGGCGCTGTCGATCACCCCGGAATACCTGCGCAACGCCGCCTCGGAGTCCGGCCAGGTGGTCGACTACCGGGACTGGCAGGTGCCGCTCGGCCGCCGTTTCCGCGCGCTCAAGCTCTGGTCCGTGGTGAACGGGGCCGGGCTCGAGGGCCTGCGGGACGCGATCCGCGGGCACGTGGCCCTGGCCCGCGACCTGGCCGCGTGGGTCGAGGCGGACCCGCGGTTCGCGCTGGCCGCACCGCCCTCGCTCGCCCTGGTCTGCCTGCACGTCCTCGGCCCGGACGACGAGCCCGACGACGCCGCCGGCCGCGCCCTGCTCGAGCGGGTCAACGCCGGCGGGCGGGCCTTCCTCACCCACACCACGGTCGACGGCCGCTACGCGATCCGCGTCGCGATCGGCGCCCTCGGCACCGGCCCGGAGCACCTCGAGACGCTGTGGAAGGAGCTGACCGCCTCCTCGTCCGGGATCTAGTCCGGGATCTCCGCCTGGTCCGCCACGACCACCCCGAACAGGTCGGCGACGGAGGCGAGGCTCGCGGCCTGGAGCGCCGCGGCCGGGACCTCCGGCCCGCCCGCCGGGCCCGGCAGCGCCGCGGTGGCGGTGGCGCCGCCGACCACCGTGGGCGCGTAGCCCAGGCTGAAGGCACCGCGGGCGGTGGAGTTGACGCACATGTGGGTCATGAACCCCGCGAGCAGCAGGGGGCGGCCCGGGTGCTGCTTGAGCAGCGTGTCCAGCTCCGTCCCGGTGAAGGAGTTGGGGTAGTGCTTGACGACCGTCGCCTCGCCGGCCCGCGGGGCGACCCGGTCGACGATCGCACCGATCTCCTCCCGGACGTCGTACGGGGAGCCGGGCCCGGCGTCGTGCTGGACGTGCACGACCGGGATGCCGGCGGCGCGCGCCCGGTCGAGCAGCTCCTCGGCCTGGTCGAGGGCCGCCTGCACGCCCTCGAGCTCCATCAGGCCGCGTGTGTAGGTGTTCTGGCAGTCGATCAGGACCAGGGTGGAGGCGGACAACGCCGGCGGGTCGGCCGGCAGACCGCTCACCGCGCGCAGGGTCGTGAGATCGGACATGACGCTCCTCGCACGTCGACGGGCAGGGGCACCCGACGCTACCGACGGGGACCGGAGCCGCAGAAGACCCGAACGGACAGGGCGCGGCCGACGACGCGACGGGCACGATCCGCGCCCGGGATCGTCGGGGGGTGAGGAAAGCCTTCCGCGAGCCGCTGGTGCCGGTGCGGGTCGGTGTGGTCGCACGAGGCGCTCGTCGCCGCGGACGGGGTGTACGTGCGGCTGGGGCGGCGTGGACGCAGCACCGCCGAGGCATCCGATGCGCGAACCGGTGGGGAATCGGACACATCACCCCGAATTGACACGGCCACGTTGGTTAGGCAAACCTCACCGGGTCGATGATCGTCGTACCCGGAAGGACCCTGCATGTCGTACGCTCCCCGCCCGGGCCGCCGCGCCGGGCGCACCGCTCTGCGGGCGCTCGCCGCGGCCGCCCTGACCGCGCTCGTGGCCGCCGCGTGTTCGAGCCCGCCGCAGGCCCCCTCGACCACCGCACCTTCGCCGTCCGCGGCGGCGCGGAACGCCTTCCCGGTGACCCTCACGCACGCCTACGGCGAGACGACGATCCCGGTCGAGCCGACCCGAGTCGTCACCATCGGGTTCAACGAGGGCGACTTCGCGCTGGCCCTCGGCGTGGTGCCGCTGGCCGAGCGCGAGTTCTTCGGCGGGTTCGACTGGCAGAACCGGCCCTGGGCCACGCAGGCCAAGAACGGTGCGCAGCCCGTCGCGCTCGCGTCGAGCGAGCTGCCGCTGGAGACGATCGCCGGGCTGAAGCCGGACCTGATCCTCGGCGTGTACTCGTACATCGACCAGCCGACCTACGAGCGGCTCTCCGCCATCGCCCCGACCGTCGCCCCGCCGACGCCCAGCGGCGAGGGCGCCGCCGCGACCTGGCAGGAGCAGACCCGGATCACCGGGCGGGCGCTCGGTCGCAGCGACCGCGCCGAGCAGGTGATCGCCGAGACCGAGCAGAAGCTGGAGGACGCGGCGGCGCCGTCGTTCGCCGGCAAGAAGCTCGCGATGGACTTCATGGTCGACCCGACCCCGTACAAGCTGGGCACGGACGACCTGCGCGCGCAGCTGTTCACCGGCCTCGGGTTCGACGTCCCGGCCACCACCGAGACGCTGAGCCCGGAGACGCTGACCCCGCTCGACCAGGACGTGATCGTCTCGTTGGGCCGCACGCAGGCGCAGTACGACTCCCCGGTGTTCCAGAACCTCGACGCCGTGAAGCAGGGCCGGGTCGTGAACATGGGCGGCTACACCACCCCGTTCGCCGGCGCGCTGGGCTACTCCAGCCCGCTGAGCCTGCCGTACGCGGCGGACATGGTGGCACCGAGGCTGACCGAGGTCCTCGGCTGATTCGCCTCCGTCACGGAGCACGGCGCGCCCGGTCATCTCCGAGGACCGCCACCTGGTTCCGTGACGCGATCCACGAGCCCCGAAAATCGCTTTGTGGTTCCATAGCGCGCTCCTCGGGTCTCCAGAAGCGCGTCATGGCTCCATGACGACTGCCTGTATCAGGCGGTGAGCACGCGCGCGGGTGCGGGGGTGGTCGCGCCGGCCAGCGCCGCCGCGATCTCCCCCGCCCGCACCGCGACCGTGGAGAGCAGGGTCGAGGTGATGCCGTGGGTGTGCTCCGTCGCGCCCTGCACGAACAGCCCGACCTCGACGGGCCGGCCCTGCGGGGTCGCACCCGTGGCCAGCCGGTAGTCGCGGCGGACCTCGGGGCGCCCGGCGTCGTCGCGGGTGCAGGCCGCGGCGAGCGCGGGGTCGAGCAGCCAGAGCGGATCGGTGGGCCGGTAGCCCGTCGCATAGACGACGACGTCGGCCGTCAGCACGTCCCGCGTCCCGTCGATCAGGGACTCCACGGCCAGTTCGACCCGGTCGCCGGCGTCGACGACGTCGGCCACCCGGGAGACGTTGTGGAAGCGCAGTCGCTCCCGCCCGGCGACCCGCTCGTGGTAGTGCCGCCGGTACAGGTCGGTGATCAGGTCCGGATCGACCACGGAGTAGTTCGTGTTCGCGTGGTAACCCATGATCATCTTCTTCACGGGGTCGGGCGCGGCGTAGAAGTCGTCGACGGCGGCCGGGTCGAAGATGCGGTTGGCGAAGGAGCTGTCGTCGGCCGGGCTGTAGCCGTAGCGCGCGAACACCGCGTGCACCTCGGCGTCGGGGAAGGTCCGGTGCAGGTAGTCGACGGTCTCGGCGGCGCTCTGGCCGGCCCCGACGACGGCGCAGCGCGCCGCCGACCGCAGGTGCGGCGCCCGGTTCAGCAGGTCGCGGTTGTGCCAGACCCGAGGCCCGAGGGCGACCCCGCGCGGGACGTTCGGGGTGAGCCCGGTGGCCAGCACGACGTTGCGCGCCCGGAGCCGCACCGGCCCGCTGTCGCCGTGGAAGCCGACGACCTCGGCGAGCCCGATCGTCCCGTCTCCCTCGACCGGCACGACCTCGGTGACCTCGGCGCCGTACTCGACCACGCCGGCGAACCGCTCCGCGGCCCACTCCAGGTAGTCGTGGAACTCCAGCCGGGTCGGGAAGGCGCTGCCGTAGTTGATGAAGTCGACGAGCCGGCCGCGGTCGTGCAGGTAGGCCAGGAAGGTGAACGGGCTGGTCGGGTTCCGCAGCGTGACCAGGTCCTTGAGGTACGAGATCTGCATCGTCGCGTCCTCGAGGAGCATTCCGCGGTGCCAGCCGAACCGTTCCTGCCGCTCGACGAACCGGTAGCTCAGCCGCTCCTCCGGCGCGGCGGCGGCGTTGTGCTCGGCCAGCGCGACCGCCAGCGCCAGGTTCGACGGTCCGAACCCGATCCCGACGACGTCGACCACCTCCACGCCGTCGGCCGCCCGCTCGGCGCGCGGGTGGTCGGGGGTGTGCGGGGGCGCGACGGTCATCGTGTCCTCTCGGTGCCCGGCGTCAGGCACAGTCGGCGAGCCTCTTTACTCAGGGCAGGCTAACTTTCCTACCTCCGGGACTCACGGCTCCGGGTGGGTGATCCGGATCGCGCGCCGGCACGCTGCGTCGCGAGGTGGAGGGGTGCGCTGGTCCGACCGTGCGCGCCGACGGTCCCCAGCACGCCGCCGGCGTTCGGGCCCGGGTTCACGTCGTCAGAAGTCGGGTTCTCCACGAAGAAGCAACCCGGGTGGGCGACGTCGCGTCGCAGAACGGGCGTCAGAGCGCCAGCAACGTCCGGACGAGGTCCTTCCACTGCGCGACCAGCGGATCGGTGGCGTGGTCGCGCGGGTCGAAGGCGTAGGTCAGGGCCGCCCCGCGCATGCTCGTGAGCAGGATGTCGCGGAGCTGGCGGAAGCGGGGGTGCCCGGCGAGCTCGTCGCCGAACATGCGCGCCATGGACTCGCGGATCGCGGCGCCCAGGCCGCGCTCGGTCGGCCGCAGCGCCCCGGCGATGTCCCGATTGGACCGTGCGGCCGTCCACAGCTCGATCGCGGCCCAGAAGTGGGGCTCGGAGAAGCTCTCCCACAACAGCTCGACGACGCGGTCGGCCCGGGCGCGGACGTCGTGGGTGCCCTCCCCGTCGAGCAGCCGCGTGAGCCGTTCCTCGGTGTCCTGCACGCGCTTGGCGGCGAGGTGCCCGGCGGCGGCGACCAGCAGGAGGTCGCGCGAGGGGAAGTGGTGCAGCAGGCGGCCGCGGGAGACGCCCGCGCCGGCCTGGATGGTGAGGGTGGTGGCGCCGGAGTAGCCGCCCTCGACGAGGGCGGCCACCGCGGCGTCCAGGATCCGGGCGCGGCTGTCGCTGGTCCGCTGCGCCCGGGTCCGGGGTTCGGTGCCCGTCATGAGGTCACAGGCGAGGTCACAGGCCGAGCGAGCGGCCAATGACCTCCTTCATGATCTCCGTGGTCCCGCCGTAGATGCGGGTGATCCGGGCGTCGGCGTAGGCCTTCGCGATCGGGTACTCGTTCATGTACCCGTACCCGCCGTGCAGCTGCAGGCAGCGGTCGACGACCCGGCCCTGCAGCTCGGTGCACCAGTACTTGGCCTTGCTCGCGTCGACGGCGGTGAGCTCGTCCGCGTTGAGCGCGCGGATGCAGTCGTCGACGTAGTGCCAGGCCAGGTCGATCTCGGTGGCGATCTCGGCGAGCACGAACTTGGAGTTCTGGAACGAGCCGATCGGCTGGCCGAAGGCCTTGCGCTCCTTGACGTACTCCAGCGTCCAGGTCAGCGCGGCCTCCGCCGCGGCCACACCCGCCACGGCGATCGACAGCCGCTCCTGCGGGAGCTTGGTGACCAGCTGGGTGAAGCCCTGGCCCTCCGACTCCCCCAGCAGGTTGGCGACCGGCACCCGGACGTCGGTGAACGACAGCTCGGCGGTGTCCTGCGCGTGCTGGCCGAGCTTGTCGAGGTTGCGGCCGCGCTCGAAGCCCTCCATGCCCCGCTCGAGCACGAGCAGGGACATGCCCTTGTGCTTCTGCGTGGGGTCGGTCTTCACCGCGGTGATCACGACGTCCGCGTTGATCCCGTTGGTGATGAAGGTCTTCGCCCCGTTGACGACGTAGTGGTCGCCCTCGCGGCGCGCCGTCGTCGACATGGAGGCCAGGTCCGAGCCGATGCCCGGCTCGGTCATCGCGATCGCGGTGATCAGGTCACCCGAGACGATGCCGGGCAGCCAGCGCTTCTTCTGCTCCTCGTTCGCGTACGTGAGGAAGTAGGGCATGCAGATGTCGTTGTGCAGCGTCAGGCCGAGGCCCGAGCCGCCGCACCCGGCGCGCATGAGCTCCTCGATGATCACGGCGTTGAAGCGGAAGTCCTTGACCCCGCCGCCGCCGTACTCATCGGGCACGTCCATGCCGAGGAAGCCGTTCTTCCCGGCCTTCGCGAACACCTCGCGCGGGACGATGCTGTCCCGGTTCCACTGCTCGTCGTGCGGGGCGATCTCGACCTCGACGAACTTCCGGAACGACTCCCGGAAGGCCTCGTGGTCGCTCTCGTAGAGGGTGCGCTTCATGGTGCGGACCTCCTAGCGGGGCGCCATGCGGATGGCGCCGTCGAGGCGGATGACCTCGCCGTTCAGCATCGGGTTGGCGACGATGTGGGCGGCGAGCAGACCGTACTCGCTCGGCTTGCCCAGCCGGGCCGGGTGCGGAACCTGCTTGCCCAGCGACTCCTTGGCCTCCTCGGGCAGCCCGCCCAGCAGCGGGGTCTCGAACAGCCCGGGCGCGATGGTGTTGACCCGGATCTGCGCGCTCGCGAGGTCGCGGGCGATCGGCAGGGTCATGCCGACGACGCCGCCCTTCGACGCCGAGTAGGCCGCCTGCCCGATCTGGCCCTCGAAGGCCGCGACGGACGCCGTGTTGACGATGACGCCGCGCTCGCCGTCGACCGGCTCGTTCTGCACCATCCGCTCCGCGGCCAGCCGGATCACGTTGAACGTGCCGATCAGGTTGACCGTGACGACCTTGGTGAACGCGTCGAGCGGGAAGGCGCCCTGCTTGCCGACGGTCTTGATCGCGTTGCCGATGCCGGCGCAGTTGACGGCGACGCGCAGCGTGCCCAGCTCGGCGGCCTTGTCGAGGGCCGCGGTCACCTGGGCCTCGTCGGTGACGTCCGCGGCGGCGAAGACGACCTTGTCGCCCAGCTTCTCCGCGATCTCGGCGCCCTGCGACGACGGCAGGTCGACGATGACGACCGACGCGCCGGCGTCGAGCAGGGTCTCGGCGGTGGCCAGGCCGAGACCGGAGGCGCCGCCGGTGACGAGCGCGACCTGTCCGGTGATGTCCATGGGGTGAGGAACCTCCAGCTCGGTGGGGGAAGTGACGAGGGCGCGGCGCCCGGCCGGCGCCGCGCCCTCGGGGGAGTGGGTCAGAGCAGCTCGAGGATGGTGGCGTTGGCCTGGCCGCCGCCCTCGCACATCGTCTGCAGGCCGTAGCGGATCCCGTTGTCGCGCATGTGGTGGATCATCGTGGTCATGATCCGCGCGCCGGAGCCGCCCAGCGGGTGGCCCAGGGCGATCGCGCCGCCGTCGGGGTTGAGCGCCTTGACGTCGGCGCCGATGTCCTTCAGCCACGCCAGGGGCACCGGGGCGAAGGCCTCGTTGACCTCGAAGGTGCCGATCTCGTCCAGCTTCAGGCCGGACCTCTGCAGGGCCTTCTGCGTGGCCGGGATGGGCGCGGTCAGCATGATCACCGGGTCGGCCCCGGCCAGGACCGCCGTGTGCACGCGGGCGATCGGGGTCAGGCCCAGCTCGGCGGCCTTCTCCGAGGTGGTCATCAGCAGCGCGGCCGAGCCGTCCGAGATCTGCGAGGCGTTGCCCGCGTGGATGACGCCGTCCTCCTTGAAGACGGTCTTCAGCTTGGCCAGGCCCTCGACCGTGCCGCCGGGGCGGATGCCCTCGTCCTTGCTGACGACGGTGCCGTCCGGCAGCGTGACCGGAGCGATCTGGGCGTCGAAGCGGCCCTCGTTCTGCGCCGCCGCGGCCTTCTCGTGGCTGGCGAGGGCGAACTCGTCGAGCTCGGTGCGGGAGAAGCCCCACTGCTCGGCGATCATCTCCGCGCCGATGCCCTGGTTCGGGAACACCCCGTTGTAGCGGGCCAGGAACTTCTCGCCGAGCGGGTTCTGGCCGTTGGACGAGGAACCCATCGGGACGCGGGACATCGACTCGACGCCGCCGGCGACGACGACGTCGTACTGTCCCGCGATCAGGCCCGCGGCGGCGAAGTGCACGGACTGCTGGGAGGAGCCGCACTGGCGGTCGACGGTCACGCCGGTGACGGTCTCCGGGAAGCCGGCGGCGAGGGCGGCGGTACGGGCGATGTCGAGGGTCTGCTCGCCGACCTGCGACACGCAGCCCCAGATCACGTCGTCGATCGCGGCCGGGTCGACGCCGGCACGCTCGGTGAGCGACGTCAGGACGTGGGCCGACAGGTCGGCGGGGTGGACGCCGGACAGCGACCCGTTGCGCTTGCCGACGGGGGTGCGCACGGCTTCGACGATGACTGCATCACGCACGGTCGAGCTCCTTGTCTCGCGGGTGAGGTCGCAGCGGACTGCTGCCGACGGTGCCCGCGCGGGAGCGCCGTCGCCTTGTTCCGCACCGTAGCAGCGAAACAGTCAGTTCTGACCGCCCCGACGGTGTGGCGAACAGAACACTCGTTCAGATCGCCAGGTCAGTGCGATCGGGGTGGACGAGGCGCTCGGGCAGCTCCGGGGCCCGCGCCACCGGTCGGCCGGTCGATCCGCGGACGTGACCGTTCGACACCCCGCGCCACCGCGGGGTCGCGACACACCTGCCCTGGCCCGCCGGCACACCTGACGCGATCGCGACACACGCCGTCGACGGCCCGTGCGGCGCCCCGTCGGGTGTGCCGGCATCGCGCGCGCCGGGCAGCGGCAGGTGCGGGAGCGCGGACCGGGCCGCGGCTCTCCCCTCGTCCGTCCGCCGGCTCGCACATCCCAGGGAGCGAGCCACACCCCGTCGACGGGGTGTGGGGCACGGCGACGCGGTGTGCGGCGGTGCCGCAGTGGGTGTGGGAGGCACACGGACGCCGATCACAGGTGGAGGGCGTCCGAGAACTCCCGACCCGCGGTGCCAGAACTCCCGACTCGCGGTGCCAGAACTCCCGACTCCCCGGGCCGGAACTCCCGACTCGCGGGCGGGCGGCCGCNCGGGCCTCGTGGCCCGGGCGCCTCGTCGGGGTGTGGCTAGGCTAGTTGCCGCCGGGGTTCAGGGTGACGGTCTCGGGCCGGTAGTTCGTGCCCACGACGTCCACCCCCTCGCCCTTGAGCATGTCGATCGCCTTCGTCACGTAGTCGTTGGTGTAGGCCTGCGGGTCGGGGTCCTTGGTCAGCACCGTCTGGCCGTCCGCGTTGACCGCGGTGCGGGCCACGTTCACCGTCTGCGCCCACGCCGCCGGGTCGATCGTGCCCGCGCCCGCGGCCGGCGAGGGCCAGATCAGCTTGTTGACCTCGTTGACCTGCCACAGCTGGTGGCTGGCGCCGAGCTTGGAGCCGGCCTTGACCACGATGTCGCGGCAGGCGGCGACGTTGTCCCGGCAGTACGCCCAGCCCTTGATCGACGCCGCGACGAACCGCACCGTCCGGTCCTGGTAGGCCGGGTCGGAGAGCTTGTCCGTGCTCGCCCAGATCGCGTCCTGCAGCATCGCGGTACCGTCGGTGTTCCAGTCGACGACCGTGAAGTCCGACGGCTGGTACAGCTGCCCGGTCGCCGGGTTCTGCGCCTCCAGCACCTGCGCGTACTCGTTGTACGACATGGCCTGCGCCGCGTCGATCTCGCCCGAGAGCAGCGCCTGCATGTCGAACTGCTGCTGCACGAGCGTGACGTCGGAGGGCTTCAGGCCGGCCTTGGTCATGCCCGCGAACAGCTCGAACTCGTTGCCGAAGCCCCAGTTGCCGATCTTCTTCCCGGCGAACTGCGTGGGCTCGGTGATGCCCTTGGTCGCGAACGCCACCTGCCGGGTTCCGGAGCGCTGGAAGATCTGCGCGACGTCCGTGATCGCCGCGCCCTGCTCGCGGGAGGCCAGGGCCTTGGGCACCCACGCGATCGCGTAGTCCGCCTGCCCCTGTGCCAGCACCGTCTGCGGGACGATGTCGACGCCGCCCTCCTTGATCCGGACGTCGAGCCCCTTCTCACGGTAGTAGCCCTGGTCGATCGCCGCGAAGTAGCCGGCGAACTGGCCCTGCGTGAACCACTGCAGCTGCAGGGTCACCGGCTGCAGCCCGCCGGCCGCGGTCGTGGCACCACCCGAGGCCTGCTGTCCCGCGGGTGTGGTGGAGCAGGCGGCGAGCGCGACCGCCGCGACGGCGCCGATCGCGGCCAGGGTCCGGCCGAAACGGGGTCTTCTCACGGGCCACCTCCGGGTCGGTTGCGTGTCACGAGCCGCTCGGCGAGCAGCCCGGCGAGGAAGAACAGCAGCCCCAGGACGATCGAGGCGGCGACGAAGGCCCACGCACGGGCGTAGGCGGTGTTGGCGGCGGCCGAGGAGATGCGGCTGCCCAGCCCGTTCTGCAGCCCGCCGAAGTACTCGGCGACGATCGCGGCGATCACCGCGGCGGGTGCGGCCAACCGCAGCCCGGTCATCACGTACGGGACCGCGCCGGGCAGCCGGACGAACCGGGTGTACTGACGACGGGTGGCCGCCAGGGCGATCATCAACTGGTCGTGCACCGGGCGGACCTGACGGAGCCCGCGGGCGGTCGAGACGTACACGGGCACCACGACCACGACCGTCACGACGAGCCGGCGCGGGATCTCGGTGGTGGAGCCGAACATCGTGGTGAAGACCGGCGCCAGCGCGACGATCGGGATCGCGCTCGCGGCCAGCACCACGGGCGTGAGCAGGTCCGCCACCACCCGCACACCGGCGGCGAGGATCGCGAGCAGCACCCCGAGGGCGAACCCGAGGACCAGCCCGACCAGGGCGTTCCCGCCGGTGACCAGGGTCGTCTCGAGGATCACCGGGAGCTGGGCGCCGATCTGCTCGGCGATCGCCGTCGGCGCGGGCAGCAGGAAGGCCGGCAGCCCGCCGACCGTGACGACCAGCTGCCAGACCACCAGGACCGCGATCCCGAAGAGCACCGGCGCGACGACGACCGACACCCCCCGGAACCGCCGGCCCGGCCCGGTGACCGCCCCGACCCCGCCCGCCGCGGGCTCGTGCCCCGCGCTCATCCCGGCTGCCCGTCGATCGCGGCCCCCTTGCGCAGCGCCTCCCGCACCGCGGTGACGGCCTCGAAGAAGGCACCGGACTCGCGGACGTCCTCCACGGCGTCGGGCACCAGGTCGTCCCCGGCCACCGGGGGCCGCCGCCCGCCGACGACCTCGGTGATCCGCCCCGGCCGCGGCGACATCACGACGACCCGGTCCGAGAGGACGACGGCCTCGGGGATCGAGTGCGTCACGAACAGCACCGCCGCCCCGGTCTCCCCCGCGATCCGCAGCAGCTCGGCCTGCATCCGCTCGCGGGTCATCTCGTCGAGGGCCCCGAACGGCTCGTCCATCAGCAGCAGCCGCGGGCTCGGCGCGAGCGCGCGGGCGATCGCGACCCGCTGCTGCATCCCGCCGGACAGCTCGGCCGGCCGGGACCCGGCGAACTCCGCGAGCCCGACGAGCTCGAGCAGCTCCACCGCCCGGCGCCGCCGCTCCGCCTTCCCGACCCCGTGGACCTGCAACGGCAGCTCGACGTTCTCGGCGACCGTGCGCCAGTCGAGCAGGCCGGCCTGCTGGAACGCGATGCCGTAGCGCTGGTCGAGCCGGGCCTGCCGGGCGCTCGAGCCGGTGACCGCGACGGTCCCGGCGGTGGGTTCCTCGAGGTCCGCGACCACCCGCAGCAGGGTCGACTTGCCGCAGCCGGACGGGCCGATCAGCGACACGAACTCGCCGTCGCCGACGGTCAGGTCGACGCCGGCGAGCGCGCGCACCGACCCGAAGGTCTTGTCGACCCCCTGCAGCTCGACGGCGGTCACGCGACCGCTCCGCGGTAGCGGCGCAGCGCCAGCTCCAGCAGGCCGACCGCGCCCGCGGCCACCAGGCCCAGGACGGCCGCGCCGAGGATCGCGGCGTACATCTGCGAGGGATCACCGGTGGCGGACTGGGCGTACTCGATGATCAATCGTCCGATCCCGCCGCGGGTCCCGGTGGAGATCTCCGCGACGATCGCCCCGACGNCGCCCCGCCGCCAGGCGCACGGCCGGGACCAGGTGCGGGACGGACGCGGGCAGCCGCAGCCGCAGCAACGTGGTCCACCAGCCGGCGGCCAGGCTGCGGAACATCTCGACGTCCGCCTTCCGCGGCGAGGTGAGCCCCCGCAGCATCCCGACCGAGATCGGGAAGAAGGCCAGGTAGGAGGAGATGACCATGACGCTGGCCCAGGGCTCCCAGGCCCAGCCGGCGATGGCGATCTTCCCGCCCCACCCCGCGACCAGCGGCGCGATCGCGATGAGCGGGACGGTCTGCGAGGCGATCACGTAGGGCAGCACCGCCTTCTCGGCCACCGCGAACCGTTGCATGAGCAGGGCGAGCAGCATCCCCGCGAGCCCGCCGAGCACCAGCCCGCCCAGCGCGAGGCCGAGCGTGAACAGCGCCCCGGACGCGATCGCGGCGCCCACCGAGCGCGGCTCCGCCGCCCCCGCGACCTCCGGCGCGCCCAGCCTCGCCAGCACCGTCCACACGTGCGGCATCGCGGCGTCGTCGGTGCGCGGCAGGAGCCGGGTGCCGCCGATGGTCACGCCGCCGGCGGGCAGCACCAGCTTGGCCAGCTCCCACAGCACGACCAGCAGGACGAAGGCCGCGACGGCCGACCCCGCGGCCCGCAGCCGTGTCCTCCCCGTGCTCCGCATGGCACCCCCTCGCTCGTCCGCGTGATCCGGACGAAGGCGAATCCTGAGAGGTTGGCATGACGGCGGCGTTACCGACAGGTTCCCAGTGCCCCCAGCCGGCCCCGCTCGGTCACGACTCGGCAACGGGGTGACAGGCCGCGTACCGGAGGTGACGGTCCCGGGTCGCGGTGCCGATGCCCCTTGCGCGGCGGGCCGTCCCGGCAGCAAGGTGACCGCTTCACGTTCCGCGCGAAGGGGGGCTTCCATGGCACGTACCGTCCGGGCCGCGATCCTGCAGGCCAAATGGACCGGCGACACCGCGTCCATGATCGACGTGCACGAGTCCTACGCCCGCGCCGCCGCCGAGCAGGGCGCCCGGGTCATGGGCTTCCAGGAGGTCTTCAACGCCCCGTACTTCTGCCAGGTCCAGGAGGCCGAGCACTACCGCTGGGCCGAGCCGGTGCCGGACGGGCCGACGGTGCAGCGGATGCAGGCGCTGGCGCGGGAGACCGGCATGGTGCTGGTGGTACCGGTCTTCGAGATCGAGAGCGCCGGCAACTACTACAACACCGCCGCGGTGATCGACGCCGACGGCACCGTGCTGGGCAAGTACCGCAAGCACCACATCCCACAGGTCAGGGGCTTCTGGGAGAAGTACTACTTCAAGCCCGGCAACCTCGGCTGGCCGGTGTTCGACACGGCGGTCGGCAAGGTCGGCGTCTACATCTGCTACGACCGGCACTTCCCCGAGGGCTGGCGGGCGCTCGGGCTGGCCGGCGCGGAGATCGTGTTCAACCCCAGTGCGACCAGCCGCGGGCTCTCCGCGTACCTCTGGCAGCTCGAGCAGCCGGCGGCCGCGGTGGCCAACGAGTACTTCGTCGCCGCGATCAACCGGGTCGGCGTGGAGGAGTACGGGGACAACGACTTCTACGGCACCAGCTACTTCGTCGACCCGCGCGGGCAGTTCGTCGGCGACGTCGCGTCCGGCACGGAGGAGGAGCTGCTCGTCCGGGACCTCGACCTGGACATGATCGAGGAGGTCCGGCAGCTGTGGGCCTTCTACCGCGACCGCCGGCCCGACGCGTACGGCCCGCTGGTGGAGTCGTGAGCGAGCTGTACGACCGCACCCGCGCGGTCCTGCCCAGCTGGCTGGCGCTCTACTACGCCGAGCCGATCGAGCTCGACCACGGCGCCGGCCGGCACGTCTGGGACGCCGACGGGAACCGCTACCTGGACTTCTTCGGCGGCATCCTCACCACCATGACCGAGCACGCGCTGCCGGCGGTCACCGAGGCCGTCGCCGCGCAGGCCGCGAAGATCATCCACTCCTCGACGCTCTACCTGAACCGGCCGATGGTGGAGCTGTGCGAGGAGATCGCCGAGGTCTCCGGGATCCCCGACGCCAAGGTCTTCCTCACCACCAGCGGCACCGAGGCCAACGACGCCGCGCTGCTGCTGGCCAGCGCCCGCAACGGAGCGAACCAGATCCTGGCGCTGCGCAACAGCTACCACGGGCGGTCCTTCTCCACGATCGGGATCACCGGCAACAGCTCCTGGTCGCCGACCTCGCTCTCGCCCTTCCAGACCTACTACGTCCACGGTGGACAGCGGTACCGGTCGCCCTTCGCGCACCTGTCCGACGAGGACTTCGTGCGGGCCTGCGTCGCCGACCTGACCGACGTGCTCGACCAGACGGACGGGCGGGTGGCGGCGCTGATCGCCGAGCCGATCCAGGGTGTCGGCGGCTTCACCTCCGGGCCCGACGGCGTGCTGGGCGCCTTCGCCGAGGTGCTGCGGGCCCGGGACATCCTCTGGATCTCCGACGAGGTGCAGACCGGATGGGGGCGGACCGGCGAGCACTTCTGGGGCTGGCAGGCCCACGGGGGCACCCCCGACATCGTCACCTTCGCCAAGGGCGTCGGGAACGGGCTGTCGATGGGCGGGGTGATCGCGCCCGCGTCCGTCATGGACGGCCTGCCCGCGAACTCGATCTCCACCTTCGGCGGCAGCCCGATCACCTCGGCGGGGGCGCTGGCGAACCTGCGGCACCTGCGCGAGCACGACCTGCAGGGCAACGCGGCCAAGGTCGGTCCGATCCTGCTCGACGGGCTGAGGGCGCACCCGTCGCCGATCGTCGGCGACGTCCGGGGCAAGGGCCTGATGATCGGCGTCGAGCTGGTCGAACCGGGCTCCGGGACACCCGGCCGGCCCGCGCCGGCGCTCGCCGCGGCGGTGCTGGAGGGCTGCCGGGAGCGCGGGCTGCTGGTCGGCAAGGGCGGCCTGCACGGCAACGTCCTGCGCATCGCTCCCCCGCTGTCGCTCACGGTCGAGGAGGCCGAGGAGGGGCTGGCGATCCTGGTCGACGCCCTGTCCGCGGCGACCCCCGAGGAGGCGTCGTGAGCACCCTGGCGATCCGCGGCGGGACGGTGGTCACCGCCGCCGACGAGATGGTCGCGGACGTCCTGGTCGACGGCGAGACGGTCGTCGCGCTCGCCGCGCCCGGGGCGCTGGACCTCCGCGCGGACACCGAGCTCGACGCGGCGGGCCGGTACGTGATCCCGGGCGGGGTCGACGCGCACACCCACATGGAGATGCCCTTCGGCGGGACGTTCGCCGCGGACACCTTCGAGACCGGCACCCGCGCGGCGGCCTGGGGCGGCACGACCACGATCATCGACTTCCCGATCCAGTCCGTCGGCCGGTCGCTGCGCGAGGGCCTGGACGCCTGGCACGAGAAGGCGGCCGGGAAGTGCGCGATCGACTACGGCTTCCACATGATCCTGGCCGACGTCACCGAGTCCTCGCTCAAGGAGATGGAGGTGCTCGTCGGCGAGGGCGTGACCAGCTTCAAGCTGTTCATGGCCTACCCCGGCGTCTTCTACAGCGACGACGGGAAGATCCTGCGCGCCATGCAGAAGGCCGGCGAGACCGGCGGGTTGATCATGATGCACGCGGAGAACGGCATCGCGATCGACGTGCTGGCGGAGCAGGCGCTCGCGCGCGGGCAGACCGACCCGCGCTACCACGGCGACGTCCGGCACGCGCTGCTCGAGGCCGAGGCGACCTACCGCGCCATCCAGCTCGCCCGGGTCGCCGGCGCGCCGCTGTACGTGGTGCACCTGTCCGCCCAGCAGGCGCTCGCGGAGATCGCGCACGCCCGCGAGACCGGCGTCAACGCCTTCGCCGAGACCTGCCCGCAGTACCTGTTCCTGTCCACGGAGGACCTGGCGCGGCCGGACTTCGAGGGGGCCAAGTACGTGTGCTCCACGCCGTTGCGGCCGGCCGAGCACCAGGCCGCGTTGTGGCGGGGGCTGCGCAACGACGACCTCTCGGTGGTCTCCACCGACCACTGCCCCTTCTGCTTCAAGGGGCAGAAGGAGCTGGGGCGCGGGGACTTCACGAAGATCCCGAACGGGCTGCCGGGGGTCGAGACCCGCATGGACCTGCTGCACCAGGGCGTCGTCGACGGGCACATCTCGCGGCGGCGGTGGATCGAGCTCGCGTGCGCCACCCCGGCGCGGATGTTCGGCCTCTACCCCCGCAAGGGCACGATCGCGCCCGGGTCCGACGCCGACATCGTGATCTACGACCCGACCGCGGAACACACGCACTCGGCGGCCACGCACCACATGGCCGTCGACTACTCCTGCTACGAGGGCCGGACCACCACCGGCAGGGTCGAGACCGTGCTCTCCCGCGGCAAGGTGATCATCGCGGGCGGCGAGTACCTCGGCTCACCCGGGCACGGCACGTTCCTGCCCCGCGACACCTGCCAGTACCTGCGCTGATCGGAGTGAGGGCGATGGACATCGGCCTGGTGCTGCAGACGGACCCGCCGGCGTCGACGGTCGTCGACCTCATGGCCCGGGCCGAGGGGCTCGGGTTCACCCACGGCTGGACCTTCGACTCCCACGTGCTGTGGCAGGAGCCGTTCGTGATCTACAGCCGGATCCTCGAACGGACCTCCCGGCTGGTCGTCGGGCCGATGGTCACCAACCCGGGCACCCGGGACCGGACCGTGCTCGCCTCGCTGTTCGCCACGCTCGACGACATGTTCGGCCCGCGCACGATCTGCGGCATCGGGCGCGGGGACTCGGCGATGCGGGTGCAGGGCCGGCCGCCGACCACGCTGGCCCGGCTCGAGGAGTCGATCGCGGTGATCCGCGGGCTCACGGCCGGGCAAGCGGTCGACCTGGGCGGCACCCAGGTCCGGATCCCGTGGGTGCGCGAGGGCGCGCCGGCCGTCCCGGTCTGGGTCGCGGGGTACGGGCCGAAGGCGCTCGCGCTGGCCGGGCGGTGCGCCGACGGGTTCGTGCTCCAGCTGGCCGACCCGTACCTCGTGGAGTGGACGGTCAAGACCGTGCGCGCCGCCGCCGCCGACGCGGGCCGCGACCCCGACGCGATCACCATGTGCGTGGCCGCGCCCGCGTACGTCACCGAGGACCTGGCGCACGCCCGCGACCAGACGCGCTGGTTCGGCGGCATGGTGGGCAACCACGTCGCCGACCTGGTGACCCGCTACGGCGAGACCTCCGCGGCGGTGCCGGCCGAGCTCACCGGCTACATCAGGGGCCGCGCGGGCTACGACTACAGCCACCACGGCCGGGCCGGCAACCGCTCGACCGACTTCGTGCCCGACGAGGTCGTCGACCGGTTCTGCCTGCTCGGGCCGCCCGCGGCGCAGCGGGAGCGGCTCGCCGAGCTGGCCGCGCTCGGCGTGGACCAGTTCGCGGTCTACGCCATGCACGACGACCGGGGGGCGACGATCGAGGCCTACGGGGCGGAGGTCATCGGGCGGGTGTGAGCGCGCCGGTCCCCGGGCCCGTCCGCGGCCGGCCGGATGCCGAGCGCGGGGACCAGCCGGCGGTGCAGGTAGCCGCGCAGGGCGTCCTCGTCCGCGGCGTCGCCGTCGAACCACACCAGGGACAGCAGGAACCGGATGACGGTCTCGGCGATCTCGTCGAGCTCGGCCTCCAGCTCCGGCTGGAACCGGAGCACCGGGCTGAGGAACCGCTTCGTCATCGCCAGCGCCTCGGCCGACAGGCTGGCCCTGGCCAGCGCGAACGTCGACCGGTCCGGGAAGGCGACGGGGGCCAGCGCCGGCTGGGTGCGGAACTCGTAGCGGGCGCGCAGCGTGGTCTCCACGACGAGCTCGGCCGCCGAGCCCGCCCCGCGTGCGCTCTCCCAGATCCGCTCCACGATCTGCTCGGACAGCCGCAGCAGGGCCGACTCCACGAGCTGCTCGCGCGAGCCGAAGTGCCGGTACACCGTGGGCCGCGAGACCCCGGCCCGCCCGGCGACGGCGCTCAGCGACGTGCCGTCGAACCCCGTGGCGGCGAGGCACTCGACCGCGGCGTCGAGTATCCGCGTACGCACGTCCACACCGGCATTCTCGCAGCTCAGTCGCCGGGACGGATCACCGACTTGATCGCGGTACGGTCACGGCTCGGAGCCGTGAGGGCCGCCTCCGTGTCGGCCAGCCCGTAGTGGCCCGTGACGAGCGCGTCGAGATCGACCCGGCCGGAGGCGGCGAGCGCGATCGCCGCGGGCCAGGTGTTGGCGTAGCGGAAGGTGGCGGTCAGCTCGATCTCCCTGCGCTGCAGGGAGCCGAGCGGCAGCGCGAGGTCGGCCGATCCGCTGCCGACCAGCACCGCGCGGCCCGCCGGCGCCAGCACCTCCAGCGCCGCGCGGGTGGCGCCGGGGTGTCCGGAGCACTCCAGCAGCACCTCCGGCTCGAGCCCGTCCAGGTGCGAGCGGGACACGTCCACGGTGGCCGTCGCGCCCAGCCCGGCGGCCACCTCCAGGCGGTGCGCGTTCACGTCGGCGACGACGACCTTGGCGGCGCCCGCCGCCAATGCGACCTGGGTGGCGACCAGCCCGATCGGACCGGCGCCGTTGACCAGCACGCGGCTGCCGGGGCCGACCCCGCCCTTGCGCGCGGCCCACACCCCGACGGAGAGCGGTTCGAGGAGGGCCGCCCGGTCGTCGTCGAGGGAGTCCGGCACGGGATGGGCGAAGGCCTCGTGGACCACGACGTACTCGGCGAGGGCGCCGTCGACCGGGGGCGTCGCGAAGAACTCCATCCGCGGGCAGAGGTTGTAGCGGCCCGCGAGGCACTGTGCGCAGGTGAAGTCCGGGCGGCCCGGCTCGATCGACACCCGCGTGCCCCGCCCGACCCGGGTCACCCCCTCCCCCAGCGCGACGACCTCGCCGGACGGCTCGTGCCCGAGCACCAGCGGCGCCTCGACCACGAAGTCGCCGATCCGGCCGTGCTCGTAGTAGTGCACGTCCGAGCCGCACACCCCGACCGCGGCCACCCGGACCAGCACCTCGCCGGGGCCGGGCTCGGGGACCGGCCGCTCCTCAAGCACGATCTCGCCGATCCGCCGCAGCACCGCGGTCCGCATCGAGGCAGGCATGTCCCCAGGGTGCCCGCCGGACCGGGATCCGTCGCCCCGGAGCGGACGCGGACCGGTAGGCCCGGCGCTCAGGGCGCCATGACCCGCGTGACGTCGAGGTTGCGGAAGGTCGGCTCGCCCTTCGCCAGGGCCGTCAGCTGCTCGGCGATCCGCTGCGTGGCGGGGTGCTTCGAGTTGCGCATCGCGGCCTCGTAGTCCGGGAAGCCGACGAACTGCACGTACCGGCCGGGCCGGTCCCGGTCGACCGTCATCACGGACCAGCCCGCCGTGCGCGCGTCGCCGATGCCCTCCAGCCACTCCGCCTCGAGCTCCGCGAACCGCCCGATGTCGTCCGCGTCGAACTCGATGACCTGGACGAAACCGCCCTCGGCGACCTCCAGCGGCTCGGCGGCCGGCGTCATCGCCCCCCGGATGCCGTCCCGCAGCTCCTCGTCGTCCGTGTGGCCGTGCACGTCGACCGCGTGCGCGACGGCGGCGCGCAGCACCTCCTCCGGCTCGCCCGCGATCGTCAGGGTGCAGTTCGAGTCGCTCGGCATGGTGCGACAGTCGACCGTCATCCTCGCCATGGCGTCCTCCCGGTCCGGCTCGCGCGGCGCGCGGGGGGCCTCACTGCACACCGGGCCGGTGGCGCCGTCTGTACGTAGTTCCGGACGGAGCCGTCCGGCCGTGTCCGGACCTCCGGAAGGAGCAACGGCGGACCTGGCGGGGGTGATCGACGGCGCAGCCGCCGCGTCTCGGTTTCGCCGTCCGTTCACCCTCCGTTCATCCGGTGAACCTACCGTTTCGTCCGGCAATACCTCTGGAGAAGCGGCGGGGTCATGGATCTGTCCCTCATCGTCATCGTGGTCGTGGTGACCGCGTTGATCTTCGATTTCACCAACGGCTTCCACGACACCGCGAACGCGATGGCCACCTCCATCGCCACGGGGGCCCTGCGGCCCAAGGTCGCCGTCGCCGTGGCCGGCGTGCTCAACCTGGTCGGCGCCTTCCTGTCCGTGGAGGTCGCCAAGACGATCTCCAGCGGCATGATCGACGAGGCGAAGATCACCCCGGTGGTCATCTTCGCCGGGCTCGTCGGCGCGATCGTGTGGAACCTGCTGACCTGGCTGCTGGGGATGCCCTCGAGCTCCTCGCACGCCCTGTTCGGCGGGCTGATCGGTGCCTCGCTGGTCGCGGCCGGCGTCGGCGCCGTCCACTTCGGCACCGTCCTCACCAAGGTCGTCATCCCGGCGCTGATCTCCCCCGTGCTGGCGGGGCTGGTCGCCCTGATCGGCACCTACATCGGCTACCGCGCCACCGCCCGCGCCGACCGCGGCACGGTGACGAAGGGTTTCAAGGCCGGGCAGATCGTGTCCGCGTCCATGGTCGCGCTGGCCCACGGCACCAACGACGCGCAGAAGACCATGGGAGTGATCACGCTGACGCTGATCACCGCCGGCGTGCTGGCGCCGAACTCCGGTCCGCCGTTCTGGGTGATCGCCTCGGCCGGCCTCGCGATCGCGCTCGGCACCTACCTCGGCGGCTGGCGGATCATCCGCACGCTCGGCAAGCGGGTCAGCGAGATCGAGTCGCCGCAGGGCTTCGCGGCCGAGACCTCCGCGACCGCCGTCATCCTCGCCTCCTCGCACCTGGGCTTCGCGCTGTCCACCACCCAGGTCGCGACCGGCGCGATCTTCGGCGCGGGCGCCGGGCGCCGGCTCGCCGGGGTGCGCTGGGGGGTCGCCGGCCAGATGGCGATCGCCTGGATCCTGACCCTGCCCGCGGCCGGGATCGTCGGCGCCGCGGCGGCGTGGGTCGCGTCGAGCGGCACCGTCGGCACCGTGGTGGTGGCGGTCGTCGGCGTGGCCGTGGCCGCCGGGATCTACGCGGCGTCCAGGCGCAGGCCGGTCACCGCCGAGAACGTCAACGACGTCCCCGCCCCGCAGCCGGCCGCGCAGCCGGTGCGGCTCGCGGCCTGAGGGAGGAACGCATGAGCATCGCCTGGGGTGCCCTCGGCACCGTCGTGGTCGCGTCGCTGGTCGTCGGGGTCGCCGTCATCGCGCTGGTCGCGTTCGCCCTGGTCGGGCTGTCCGCCCGGAGCCAGCCCGCCGTCGTCGGACGCCGGGGGCTGAGCCCGGCCGCCGGCACCGTCGTCGCCGGGCTGTGCCTGGCCGCCACCGCGCTGATCGTCGGCTACGGGCTCTACGTCATCGTGTCGTGACCCGCTCCGCTCCCCGGANGCGCTCGTTCTGGGACGTCGTGGAGCTGCTGGTCACCGGCGTCGCGTTCGGGCTGATCGGGCTGGACCTGCGGGGAGTCGTCGCCCGACGCGGTGTCCAGCACCAGCCGGGCGATCCGCGCCCGGTGCTGCTCGGCGCTGCCCAGCAGGGCGGCGTCGGTGACGGCCCGCTTGTAGTACAGCTGCGCCTGGTACTCCCAGGTGAAGCCGATGCCGCCGTGCAGCTGGACGGTGTCGGCGGCGATGCGCGCGAAGGCCTCCGACGCGGTGCCCTGGGCGATGCTGGCGGCCAGCGCCGGGTCGTCCGAGCCGTCACCGAGCGCCCACGCCGCGTGGTAGGCCGCCGAGCGGGCGTGCTCGAGGTCCACCAGCATGTCCGCCAGGCGGTGCTTCACGGCCTGGAACGAGCCGATCGGCCGGCCGAACTGCAGCCGCCCCTTCGCGTACTCCACGGTGAGGTCGAGCAGGTGCTGCGAGGCGCCGACCTGCTCCGCGGCCAGCAGCACCGAGCCCACGACGAGCGCGTGCCCGATCACCCGCTCCGCCTCGTCCGGGCCGGCGAGCAGCCGGGCCGGGGCGTCGGTGAGGCGCACCGTGGCCTGCCGGCGGGTCAGGTCCAGGGTGGTCAGCGGCGTCCGCTCCACCCCGTTCGCGGCCGCGTCGACGGCGAACAGCGCCACGCCGTCCGGGCCGGTGGCGGCCACCAGCAGGTCGTCGGCGGCGGCCGCGTCGACCACGCGCTCGACGGTGCCGGACAGCGTCCAGTCGTCGCCCGCGCGGGTGGCCTCCACGGCCACCGCGGAGGCGTCGAACCCGCCCGCGCGGTCGGCGACGGCGACCGCGGCGGTCCGGGTGCCCTCCACGAGCGGGCCGAGCAGCTCCGAGCGCACCGGGCCGTCCGAGGCGGCGACGAGCGCGGGGATCGCCAGGAGGACCGTGCCGAACACCGGGCCCGGGTACAGCGCCGCCCCCAGCTCCTCGACCGCGACGGCCTGGTCGACGAGCGTGCCGCCGACCCCGCCCTGCTCCTCCGGCACCGAGAGCCCCAGCACGCCGAGCTCGGAGCCCAGCCGCGTCCACGCCTTGGGGTCGAACCCGGGCTCGGACTCCATCAGCCGCCGGACCGTCTGCTCGTCGGCGTTGTCCGCCGCGAACCTCCGCACCGCGGAACGCAGCTCCCGCTGCTCCTCCGAGAAGACGAAGGGGCGGGCCTCCTGCTGGTCAGCCACGGGGGATCTCCTTCCAGGGCTTGCCGGCGTCGGCGCGCAGGTCGCCGGGCAGGCCCAGCACCCGCTCGCCGAGGATGTTGCGCAGCACCTCGGAGGTGCCGCCCTCGATGGTGTTGGCGCGGCTGCGCAGGAAGCGCTGCTGCAGCGGGCCGCGCCAGTCGTCCGTGCGCTCCATGTCCCGCATCGTGTAGTCGTGGTACAGGATCCCCTCGGGCCCGAGGAGGTCCATGCAGAACTCGTAGACCTGCTGGTTCAGCTCGGCGCCGACGAGCTTGCCCACCGAGCCCTCCGGGCCCGGACCGCCGACCGTGGCGGTGGCGCGGGAGCGCTCGGAGGTCAGCCGCTGGGCCTCGGCCCGCAGCCACAGCTTCGCCAGCCGGTCCTCGAGCACCGGGGTGTGCAGGTCGGGGCGCGCGGCCCAGAGCGCGACCGCGTCGGCGATCGTGCCGGTGCCGCGGCGGCTGCCGCTCGCGCCGATCGAGCTGCGCTCGTTCATCAGCGTGGTCATCGCGACCCGCCAGCCGTCGCCGACCGCCCCGAGCCGGTGGGCGTCGGGGATGCGGACGTCGGACAGGTAGACCTCGTTGAACTCGGCCTGGCCGGTCATCTGCCGCAGCGGCCGGGTCTCGACGCCCGGCCCCTTCATGTCGACGACGAAGTAGCTCAGGCCCTTGTGCTTCGGCGCGTCCGGGTCGGTGCGGGCCAGCAGCAGCGCCCACCCCGCCTCGTGCGCCAGCGAGGTCCACACCTTCTGCCCGTTGACCACCCAGTCGTCGCCGTCGCGGACGGCGGAGGTGGCCAGCCCGGCCAGGTCGGAACCGGCGCCGGGCTCGGAGAACAGCTGGCACCAGATGTGCTCGGTGGTCGCGAGCGGGCGCAGCCACTCGCGCTTGAGCTCGTCCGTCTGGGCGTGCTCGCGCAGCGTCGGCGCGGCCATGCCGTAGCCGATGGGGTTCAGGGCGAACGGGACCGGTCCGCCCGCGTCCTGCAGGATGCCGTCCGCCACGGCCTGCAGGCCGCGGGAGACGCCGAGGCCGCCGAGGCCCTCGGGGAAGTGGACCCAGGAGAGGCCGGCATCGAAACAGGCGGCGAGGAACTCCCGCGTCGGGACGCTCGTCGGGTCGTGCTCCTGCACGACCTTCCGCGCGGCGTCCGCGACCCGGGACGAGTCGGCAGCGGTGCTCATGCCGCGAACGATATGTGATGAACGCTCGTTAAGATAGGGCCCTCCTCCCTCCCGGGCCGCTCGCCCCGCGCGGACGGCTGTTCACCGACCGGCCGGGGGTCGCAGCACCCTTGGAGTGTCGGGATCCGCACGTCAGGGGTATGCAGGAGGGGTGAGCGTCCCGGAGTCCCGTCCCCCGCGCCTGACCGATGCCGAACGCCAGCAGCTCGAGGAGCTCGAGCGCCGCCTGGTCGGCCAGTTCCCCGATCTCGACCACCGCTTCAGCGACACCGGCGGCGCCGCCCACGCCGCGCCCGCCGAGCTCCGCACCGCCCGCGCCGTCTTCGCCGTGATCGCCCTGGTCATGGTGGTCGTGGCCGCCGGGGTGGACGGCGCCGGCGGGGCGTTGGCCGTGCTGCTGAGCATCGGCGGCACCGTCGGCATCCTCGCCCTGGTCGGCCGCAACCTCGCCCGCGCCCGCGCCGCGGTGGAGGCCACCACCCGACGCCGCGCCGACAGCGGCACCGAGGTCTGACCGGACCCACCCGAACCGGCGGGCCGCCCCGGCCCACCGCGGAGACCGGCGCACGCGGGCGCCCGCTCCTGCCCCGCCGTGTGCCCGCGACCAGGTCGCCCGCTCCCGGCCCCGCCGTGCCCGCCGCCGTCGCTCACCGGCCCTGCGGGCACACTGCGGGTCGTGCCCGCCCTCGTCGCCGATCCCGGCGTGCTCCCCGACCTGCCCGTCCGGGCGGCGCTCCCCGCGGTCACCGGCACGCTCACCGCGCACGGCACCGCCGTCCTCGTCGCGCCGCCGGGCACCGGCAAGACCACCCTCGTCCCGCTCGCGCTGGCCGACGCCGTCGACGGCCGGGTGGTCGTCGCCGAGCCCCGGCGGGTGGCGACCCGGGCCGCCGCACGGCGGATGGCCGCGCTGCTCGGCGAGGAGGTCGGCGGCCGCGTCGGCTACTCCGTGCGCGGTGACTCGCGCACCTCGGCCGAGACCCGCGTCGAGGTGGTGACCTCCGGGCTGCTGCTGCGCCGGCTGGCCCGCGATCCCGAGCTGCCGGGGATCGGGGCGGTGGTGCTCGACGAGTGCCACGAGCGGCACCTCGACGCCGACCTGCTGCTCACCCTGCTGCTCGACGCGCGGGAGGGGCTCCGTCCGGACCTGCCGCTGCTCGCCGCGTCGGCCACCGTCGCGGCCGGCCGGCTCGCGGCGCTCCTGGGCGGCACGGAGCCCGCCCCGGTCGTCGAGGTCGAGGCCCGGACGCATCCGGTCGCGGTCCGGCACCTGCCGCCGCAGCGGGGCGAGCGGATCGAGGCGTGCGTGGCGCGCGGGGTCCGCGCGGCGCTCGACCGGACCGACGGGGCGGTGCTCGCCTTCCTGCCCGGGGTGCCGGAGATCCGCCGCACCGAGGCCGCCCTGGCCGGGCTCGGGGTTCCGGTGCTGCCCCTGCACGGGCGGTTGCAACCGGCCGAACAGGACGCCGCCCTGCACGGCGTCGGACGGCGGGTGGTACTGGCGACCTCGATCGCCGAGTCGAGCCTGACCGTGCCCGGCGTGCGCGCCGTCGTCGACTCGGGGCTGGCGCGGGTGCCCCGGGTCGACCACCGCCGCGGCCTCGCCGGGCTGGTCACGATCCCGGAGTCGGCCGCCGTGGCCGAGCAGCGGGCGGGCCGCGCGGGGCGGGAGGCGCCGGGCGAGGCGTACCGCTGCTGGGCCGAGGGGCAGGTGCTGACCCCGTTCCCGGAGCCGGAGATCCGTACCGCCGACCTGACCCGCCTCGCCCTCGACCTCGCCGCCTGGGGCACGCCCGACGGCTCCGGCCTGCGCTGGTGGGACGCCCCGCCGGAGGGCCCGCTGGCGGCCGGCCGCGAGGTGCTGCGGGCGCTCGGGGCGGT